>JANMGN010000379.1:0-11147 GCA_031374645.1 Chitinophagales bacterium
AAATTGGTAATTAGTAGGATTCGATTAAATTCGTAATTCGTAGAAATTAGTAATTCGTAGCATTCGTATAAATTGGTAATTAGTAGGATTCGTTTAAATTCGTAATTAGTAACATTCGTTAAAAATTCGTAATTCGTAGCCCATTGCCTTATAAACCAAATGATCATTTTGCCAAAAAGGCAAAGAAAGAACAATATGTCGCCCGTTCAGTTTATAAACTGATTGAAATTGATGATCAGCTTGGAACATATACTGTAAATAGTAGTGAGCTTAATTTTTTACAACAAGGAGATAAAGTTTTTATCACCATCCTTCGAGGTAATTTTAAAAGTATAAAAGTTGACCAAAAGAATATCCTTTTAGGTGCTTATTTATACTCTACTACCAGTGTAATAGTTAAATAAAATTATTATTATAAGATACCATAAAATGAATTTTATAGTACCTTTTTTTATATTAAGCGAGATTGTTCTAATATTATTCTGTTACTTTTATCAGCTACCTTTTTTGAATTATGAAATAAAATCTAAAAAATACAAAAAGGAAGGTGTACGTTTGTGTTGTATTTTTCTTTTTTTTTAGTAACTTTGCAAGCAAATGGAGCAACCTACCAACAACAGTAAGGGCATTATCGCCGACCTTTTTAGCCAACGTATTCAGTTGGAGTTATTATTTTCGACGGGCGCAGTGGTTTCACTGGCGAATGCTTCGAGTTGGTTGCTGATACCGACTACCTTGATGACAGAGCGTTTGGGCATCGGAGGTTATGTTTTTGCAAATTATACCTTCTTTTTTATTTCGGCAGGCGTTAGCGCACTGATGATTGGTTTTGGCTTAAATATTTTGTTTAGGATATTAACACTGTGTTATTTAGGTATAGATTATGTTTTTCCCCAAGGTGTAAAACAGGAAAAATTAGGCTACAATGATTACATTACGCCAAAAATCAATAATAGTGAAGACAGCAGCAAATGGATTAATCGTTGTGAGCGATTGTCTGGTTTTTCGTTCTCTATTTCCATTATTTTGGTCTTGAAATTGGTAGGATTAGGAATTTTGTTTTATTTTATGATTTTGCTTATCAAATTGACGGGATTTGACCCTTATACCTTAGAAAATAATAAAAAATATCCTAATTTGGTAGAAAATTCTTTGATATTTAGTGTTTTTGTTATATTAGGTTTTTTAGATTATATTTTCTTGGTGTTGCTTCGTCGCTTTCAATGGGTTTCAAAAATCTATTATCCTATTTACTTTTTATTTAATATTCTGACACTGAGTTTTTTGTACAAACATCAAAAACTCATTTTGAATACCAACTTAGGTCGTTTTACAAGCAGTTTTATATTATTTATTTACCTTTTTATAGGTATTTTTACATCGTACAACAACGGAAAACGATTAGTGAATTCATCTGACCAACGAAAATTCACAGACGTTAGTATAGGTAACAAGTATGGTTTTTCTAAAAGTGGCTACGAAGATAGTCGAGATGAAAATGAACCCGTCAGGAGGTTAATCATTCCAAGCGCAATGGTTGAAGGGAATTTTATTCCATTGTTTTGTAATTATGCAGCTGTTTATGATATAGATATAGAAGAAATTTACCAGACACAAGCCATTTCGGAAGACAGTACTGCATTGTTAGACCTCGAAACCGAAAAGCGTTTGGCTGCCATCAACCAATTTTTTCAAGTGTATATTGATGATAGCCTTTGTACCAATCAAAAATGGTTTTTCCACCGTTATCCTAAAACTGACCAAAAAGGTTTTTTGACTTATCTCTCCATCGGGCATCTCAAAAATGGTTTGCACCGAATCAATGTCAAGCTCAAAATCTCCGAAAAAGACCAATATATTGATTCTGAATCAGATAATTCCGCTTATCTTAATTTTGTAAAAGATGTGAAGTGAATATTTTTCTTAGCAAAAATCATGTAACTTTCAAACTATTACGGATTTTTGAACCAATCCGCATACATCACATAATTATCTGCAATGCGCTCTATGGTATCTTTGAAAGTTTCTGGACTGATAGCTTTTACTTTCTTGGCAGGTACGCCAGCGTAAATATGCCCACTTTCAAGGCGGCTATTTTCTAAAACGACTGCTCCTGCAGCAATCAATACATTTTCTTCTACGACCGTATTATCCATCACGATTGCGCCCATGCCTACCAGTACATTGTCGTGAATAGTGCAGCCGTGTACCATCGCACGATGCCCGATAGAAACATTATTGCCTATGATAGTCGGGTGTTTTTGATAAGTGCAATGTATAATCGCACCGTCTTGAATATTTACTTTATTTCCAATTTTGATAAAATGAACATCGCCACGAACGACAGCTTGAAACCAAACAGAACAATCGTCGCCCATTTCAACATCGCCAACAATAGTTGCGTTTTCTGCTAAGTAACAGTTTTTTCCAAAGAAAGGACTTATACCTTTTACTGCTAAAATTAGAGCCATAATATGGTTTTGGTATTAAAAATTTATGTAAATATATTGATATTTATATATATTATTTTTTAATATTATTTAACTTTTATTTATACTTTTTTGTTTGGTCAAACAAATATAAAGTCCTATCATTGCATGATTTTTAGAACTCTCCTCTATTTTTACCAAACCTGAA
Source organism: Chitinophagales bacterium (assembly GCA_031374645.1). Lineage (GTDB taxonomy): Bacteria > Bacteroidota > Bacteroidia > Chitinophagales > Saprospiraceae > CANHEE01. The sequence goes on from JANMGN010000379.1 coordinate 2,638, forward strand.
GGCTTGTCGCATTTCTATTTCAAACAAAATCCTAAACCGTATTTATGTTTAAGCGAATCCTTTTTACCGTCCTTTTATTGAGTACAATAAGCTCTTTTTGCGCTCAAGCTCAATCCTCAAAACAGGTTCTTAAGTTTATAGTTCCTCCTGAAATCAAAACTACTACGGATAGTAGTGTTGTAATTGTATGGCAAACCAACCAGCCTACGAGTGCCCAAATTGTGATTTATAGCCAAGCTGAGCGCAAGATAGTTGATATAAATGATTTGAACGAAAAACACGAAATCGCCATCAATCAATTGCTTCCTGGTACTGTTTATTTTTACCGTATTATTGCTTCGAGTGGTAGTGTAGGCATTGTTACGCCTTTGAAAATCACTCAAACTGCTGTGAAAGTTTTGAAAGAAACCGAACAAAGTATTAATGAACAATCTGTCAATGAACAATGAACTTTTTTCATTACGAATAAAATACCGCCAAATCAAGCACTTCTTTCATTTTTTCTACATAATGAAACGTAATACCGTCTATGTAAGCCGCAGGGATTTCTCCTACGTGCTTTTTATTTTCTTTGCATAAAATAATTTCTTTGATACCCGCACGTTTTGCTGCCAACACTTTTTCTTTGATGCCGCCTACGGGCAGAACTTTTCCACGAAGCGTAATTTCGCCTGTCATTGCCATGTAAGGTTTGACAGGTTTGCCTGTAAATGCTGATGCCAAGGTAGTCATCATCGTGATACCTGCCGAAGGGCCATCTTTCGGAATTGCGCCTTCGGGTACATGAATATGTGCGCTACTTTTTTCAAAAACCTCTGCATCAAGGTTTAGCATATCCGCATTTGCTTTCAAATAACTCAGTGCGGTTGTTGCGCTTTCTTTCATCACATTTCCCAGGTTACCTGTCAAAGTCAGTGCACCCGAGCCTTTGCTGATGCTACTTTCTATGAAAAGAATATCTCCGCCAACGCTTGTCCATGCCAAACCTACGGCTACGCCAGGCGTTTTTGCCTCATCGTAAAGGTCGTTTGTATAATAACTTGGCCCTAAAATATCGTGTAAATGCTCTTTCAGAATTTCTTTATGATAAAACTCTTTCATCGCAACACGTTTTGCAGCATAACGCATCACTGAACCAACATGACGGCTCAAAGAACGTACACCAGATTCTCTCGTGTAGCTCTGAATCATATCAAACATCGCCTCTTTTGTAATAGAAACGTGCGATGCTTTCAAACCATGTGCTGCTAATTGTTGCGCTACCAAATGTCGGAAAGCGATTTCCATTTTTTCCTCTATCGAATAGCCACTTAGTTCTATGATTTCCATACGGTCGAGCAAAGCAGGTTGTATTGTACTCAACGAGTTTGCCGTAGCGATAAAAAGCACTTTGGAAAGGTCGTATTCTACTTCTAAATAGTTGTCGTGAAAAGTTGTATTTTGCTCAGGGTCAAGCACTTCGAGCAACGCCGAAGACGGGTCGCCACGGAAAGATTGTCCCACTTTGTCTATTTCATCAAGGATAAAAACAGGATTGTCAGCCGCAGCTTTTTTCAAAGATTGGATAATACGCCCTGGCATTGCGCCAATATAAGTTTTGCGGTGTCCTCTAATTTCTGCTTCATCGTGCAAACCACCGAGCGAAATACGAACATATTTGCGTTTGAGTGCTTTGGCAATGGAGTTCCCGAGCGATGTTTTTCCTACACCTGGCGGACCAACCAAGCACAAAATAGGAGCTTTCATGTCGCCTTTTAGTTTCAAAACAGCGAGGTGTTCCAAAATGCGTTCTTTGACTTTTTCTAAGCCATAATGGTCTTCATCAAGGACTTTTTTTACTTTTTGAAGGTCAAAATTATCTTTTGTCGTTTCGCCCCAAGGCAATTCAGCCAATAATTCCAAGTAGTTGAGCATAATAGAATACTCTGCTACTTGCGGATTGACACGACGTAATTTGTTTATCTCTTTATCAAAAACGTCTGCTACTTTGGCGTTCCATTTTTTATCTTTTACTTTTTCTAAAAGTACCTTGATGTCTTCTTCTTGCGGATTTTGTCCGAGTTCTTCTTGAATCGTTTTGAGTTGTTGGTTCAAAAAATAATCTCGTTGGTGTTTTTCCATTTCTCCACGTACACGACCTTCTATCTGCTCTTTGAGTTGCAATAATTGCAGCTCTCCGTTCATGTTTTCAAGGATTTTTTGCGCACGTAATTTCAAATCGTCCGTTTCCAAAATCTGTTGTTTGATAGTTATCTTGATATTTAGATTAGAAGCGATAAAACTAAGTAAAAACACAGGATTATTGATATTGCGAACCATGACGTTTGCCTCGTTTGGCACGTTGTGATTAAGGTCGATGATTTCTTTTGCAGTATCTCTGATGGAACTCAACATTACGTCAAATTCCATTTTGTCACTTGGCAAAATATCAGCAATAGCACTCACACGACCAGTCATAAAAGGCTCTGTATCAATTAGTTGCTCTAATCTAAAACGCTTTCTTCCTTGGATAATTGCGGTAGTAGTACCGTCAGGCATACGCAAAATTTTGATTACTTTTGCGACAGTTCCGACTTTGAATAGGTCGTCAATCGTAGGATTTTCGACACGACTATCTTCTTGCGAAAGAACTGCAATCAAACGATTGGTATCGTACGCTCGTTGGATAGCTTGTATAGATTTTTCTCTTCCGACAGTTATCGGAATAACAATACGTGGAAAAAGAATGGTATTTTTAAGTGCTAAAATCGGCAAGATAGATGGAAATTCATCGTCAAATTGTTCATCGTCTTCGTCTTCCAAGGAGAACAAGGGCATAAATTCGGGTTCTTCTTCGTGTCCCATTGCCTCTATATTGATATTCATATCTTCAAACATACTTTTATATAATTATTTGTACTTGCATAAAACGATAAACTTCTACTTTTGTTACTCAATCCTTGTGCCAAGCGAAAATAAGCTGCCAAAATTATTTTTTTACAAAAAAATAAGACAAAACGGCAGATTTTTGGGTAGTGATGGTTTACTTTATCCGCACAAAAAATTCTTTTCGCCTTGCGTGGTCTTCCAACTAAAACCAGCACCATCGCCGTGCATGGTCTTATGACCTTGCACACCAAAAGTACAAAGCTATTATAAAATACCACAAACCACTGTACCTGAAAATACAGCGGTTTGCTTTTTTCGTACTGCTCGTTGCTTTCCATAAAATCATCTCTCTATTTGCAGAAACAGTTTTTTTACTATCTTTGTGGTCGTGAATAGAAAAACGAAAACGTAACTTAGTAAATATGACTTTTCAATCTAATCCTCAGCTGGAAATTGCCTTCGATTATGTGCGCTATACCAACAAAAATATTTTTTTGACGGGTAAAGCAGGTACAGGGAAAACTACTTTTTTGCACCAGATTAAAAAAGAATCTACCAAGCGAATTGTGGTAGTTGCGCCTACGGGTGTAGCGGCTATTAATGCGGGCGGCGTGACGATTCACTCTTTTTTTCAGCTGCCTTTTGGTCCTTATCTGCCTGATTCGCAGCAAAATCCTGCCCAACAGCGCAAGTTTAATCGTGAAAAAATTAATCTTATCAAAAGTCTTGACCTTTTGGTCATAGATGAAATAAGTATGGTTCGGGCAGATTTACTTGATGGTATTGATGATGTTTTGCGTCGTTATCGTGATTTTTCAAAGCCTTTTGGTGGCGTACAATTACTGATGATTGGCGATTTACATCAGCTTTCGCCTGTCGTAAAAGATGATGAATGGAATCTTTTGCGACCGCATTACGATACGGCTTATTTTTTTGGTAGTCGTGCTTTGCAAAAAACACAGCCTGTTGCTATCGAACTCAAACATATTTATCGTCAATCGGACACGACTTTTATCGATTTGCTCAATAAGGTTCGGGACAACAAAATTGATGCGGAAGTTTTAGATACTTTGAACAGCCGCTATATTCCGAATTTTGAGCCAAAAGAGGGCGAAGCCTACATCACGCTCACTTCTCATAATGCTTCTGCGCTCGAAATAAACAATGAGAAATTGGCTTCGCTCAAAAAAACTTCTTTGAAATTTACGGCAAAAGTAACTGGCGATTTTCCCGCTTTTTCTTATCCGACCGAGGAGGTTTTAGAGTTTAAAACAGATGCGCAAGTGATGTTTGTAAAAAATGATATTTCTCGAGATAAGCTTTATTACAATGGTAAAATAGGGAAGGTTACGAAGATAGAAGATGGTGTTATTTTTGTAAAATGCCCAACGGATAGTGAAGAAATTGCGGTTTCTCCTGCCGAGTGGAAAAACGTAAAATATACCTTAAATGAAAGCACAAAAGAAGTAGAAGAGGAAGAAATTGGCGTTTTTACGCAATATCCTTTGAAATTAGCTTGGGCAATTACGATTCACAAGAGCCAAGGTCTGACTTTTGAGCGAGCTATTATTGATGCAAATGCAGCTTTTGCACATGGACAAGTTTATGTTGCTTTGAGCCGTTGCAAGAGTTTTGAAGGGATTGTTTTACGTTCAAAAATTGGAACTTCGAGTGTGAAAACGGATTATGTTGTGCGGAATTATACAGAAGAGGTAGATAAAAATACGCCCAATGAAAATGATTTAAAACAGTCAAAAATAGATTTTCAACAAACACTAATTAGCGATTTATTTGATTTTAAAACATTGAAAAAACGTTTTGACCAAAATATTCGCTTTTTTTTAGAAAATGAAAATATTATTTTAGGAAGTGCGCCGTCTGTTTTGAGAGCTATTTTACAAACGGCTGAAACAGATGTTTTTGCGATAGCTGAAAAATTTAAACCACAAATTTTGAGTTATTTTGGACAACAAGATTTGCCCGAAGAAAACCAAGATTTGCAGCTGCGGATTCAAAAAGCTGCAATTTATTTTGAAGCAAAACTCAAAGACGAGTTGCTTTCTAATGTGGCAATTGTAAGTGTTGAAACAGATAACCAGGCAGTAAAAAAAGTTGCTTTAGAAAATTTAGACAAGCTAAAATTAGAGATTTTCATTAAAAATGCTTGTTTTGTGGCTTCAAAAACTAATTTTTCGACCTTAAATTACCTGAAAGCAAAAGCAAATGCTGAAATAGACTTTTTGGCTTCTAAGAAAGTAACGAAATCGGCGACCGAGTTTATTTCCTCAGATGTACATCATCCTGCATTGTACAGTATTCTGAAAAAATGGCGTGAAGATACCGCTTCGGTAAGTGGTGCAGAATTATATATGGTCTTGCCTACGAGAGCGTTGATGCAATTGACCGAATTTTTGCCCCGAAGTACAGGAGAGTTGAACAGAATTTCGGGAATTGGTCCAGCGAAAATCAAGCAATTCGGAAAAGCTATCTTGGATATGATAGATAAATATTGTTCAGAAAATAAAATTATAGCTTCGAGTTCGCCACAAATGTCTATTGCTGATGAAAAGACAAAAGTAAAAGTTACGAAAATTATAAAAGTAGAGAGCAAAAAAGTGACTTTTGACCTTTTTAAGGCAGGAAAAACCGTAGAAGAAATTTCACAAGAGCGTGCAATGGCAACGAGTACAATCGAAGGGCATCTCGGGCAGTATGTCAGCTCAGGAGAGCTTGATATTTACGAAGTTATGCTAAAAACGGACATCGAAAGTATCATAGATTTTTATGTTAGCAATAATACAAAACTCGTTGCGGAGGCACGGGTGCATTTTGGCGAAAAATATTCTTACAATGAGTTGCGACTGGTTGTTTTACATCTGGCGCAACAATCCGCAGGAGAGGATATTTAGGAGATTTACGTTTTTAGTTTTACTTAAATACCTCACTGGTCTTCAAGACCCGTGAGGTATTTTTTAAAACAAACCTATTTTTTAAACATTTCTTTCAAAAAAACAGGTAAAAAAACGTGTATAGGTGTGGTGTTCATGATACGATATTCTTCTAAAAAATTGGTATCTGCATCTAAAAATTTTAGGATTTGTTTCGAGCTATTCCATTTGAAGAGGCGAGCAAAAAGTTTTGCTCCAGCGTACTTATTAAAACGCATAACATTCAAAATAGTAGCATCATAGATTAAATGACGTTTTTTCCACCAGCTTTTGGAACGGATAAGCGATTTTTGAGCCTTTATTAGAAGGAGTAATTCGTCGGATTGACGTTGAATATTCATAAAAGTATAACCCGTAGAAGGCCGTGCCATACCCGAGTTTATTCCAATATTGATAATATTTTCTGAAATTGATTCTTGAAACTTAGCATTTGTCATCGGAATTATTCCAAATTCTTCGTGAAAAACATTATACTGTTCTAATTTTAAAAAATCATTGATGTATTTCTTAACTTCAATATCGTACAATTCTTCTTTTTCGAGTAATTGTGGAGAAAAAATCGTAAATTCTATCAACGCCTTTGTTTCGGACGTTGGTAGCACATAAAAAAAGCGTACTTCTTCTTTCTGGTCAATACGAAAATCCATCAGAGTAGCTTCATTTGGATTAAAAAAAGGCGTTGCTGCTTCGATGTACCAACCTTTAAAATGTTGTAGTAAATTGTGAGCATTGCTTTGGTCGGGTTGTTCAAAAATAATACTATTAAATATTTTTTCAGCATTAATTTTTTGACCATTCACGAGTGCGAAAGGTGTGTTGTTTTCTTCTCCTACTTGTTGTACTTTTGCTTCCAAAAACTCAAAATTAGCTTTTGTATTCAGTGTTTTTTTACAATAAGTATAAAAATCAAGTCCACTTATCATTTTATACTCATAAGGCGTAATATTTAGTTTTTTACTAAAAAAATTGCTATAAAAATAGACATTTTGCCACTTTTTACTGACAATGGCCTCAAAAAAACCTTTTTTGCTTTCCCAAAAACACCATGTTCTATCGTCTTTTTCTTTCTTGCTTTCCTCTATAATAAGTATTTTTTTATCTTGAAAAAATACATCATTAGCCATTCGCATTGCTAAACTTAGCCCCGAACAGCCGCCACCAGAAATAATATAATCGTATTTTTGCATGAGTATTGTAAGCTATTTTCGTTTCAAGTAATTTTATAAGCAATTGATTATAAAGCACTTATACTTATGATTATTCATTTTTAATTATTTATTACTGTTTATTCTTTTGGGTCAAGTAAAAAATGATATATAGTAACGAAAACCATAGAAAATATAAAACTCAAACAGGTTTTAGTAAGAATAGTTGTAATATAAACCAACGAAAATGCTTCTATTGAAAAATAGATAAACAAATGGACAAGCATAAAAATAGACGAGTAGCGCAAAAACCAAGGAATACCGAGCTTAGATTTTGTAGGTGCGCTATTGAGCGGATAACCGCCTTTGGGTTCCATGAAACCTAATAGATAATAGCGTAAAAATGCTGTGAAAACGCAAGTTCCTGCATGAATACCAGGAGAATCATAGAAAAAATCTAAGCTAATACCAAAAACAAAACTTATCGCAATCGCCAATGCACTTGGAATTTCGGCAGGCAAAAGCATTATAAAAATAGGATAAATAAAAATATTGGTATTGGCAAAAGCAATGCGCTTAAATACCAATGCTTGCATGAGTATCAGCGCAATAAAGCGTGTAAGATTTATAATTATGAGATTATTGTTCACTTTTTGCTTCTTTTTCTAAGGTTTCTTGTTCTTTTCTAAATAAATGATTGACAATATACACATAGCGCAATTTGCTAATATCTTCAAAAAGCCTAACATCTGCGGAGTAGTTGTTCCTACCAGGCTCTACACGGAAATTTTCGACCGTTCCGATAGGAATACCTTCGGGAAAAATATAAGAAAATCCACTCGTTTGTATCGTATCACTTACTGCAATATCTGCGTGTTTGGGTAGGGCTTCGAGCGTAACTCGCTGAGGATCATTTACTTTTCTCCAAACCAAAGAGCCAAAATAATCAGATTTTTTTAACGATGCACTTATTTTAGATTGCTGGTGCAAAATAGAAATTACTTGAGAAAAGTTGGTGGATACATTTCGTACTATCCCTACCACTCCTCTTCGGGTTATAACGCCCATTCCTGGCACTATTCCGTGTTTGCTACCTCTATTTAGGGTCATAAAATTATTCATTGCAGAAACCGAATTGTTGATAACTGCTGCGCCAATATAAGTATAACGTTGCTTTACCTTACTCAAAGAATCTTTCACAACTACCGAATCTCGTACTAAAAATTCACTAAACTGAGCATTTCCTAAGCGAGCATAAAGTATTGCATTTTCAGCCGATAAACTATCATTTGTGTTTGATAACTCGTTGTATTTCATTAGTTTATCAAAACGCTGATAGATAGCACCACTAAAAATATTCGCAGAATTGATATAGGTAGCTTGCTGCTTTTTATTGTATTGCACAGCGAGGTACATACACACACTTTCCAACAAAAGAAACGTGATAATACCACTATATCGAAATATGACTGCTAAAAGATTATACATATTTTTTTTACAAAAAAAAGAATTGAAAACTTCAAAAAAAGTTGTCAATTCTTACTTTAAG
>JANMGN010000404.1:0-8710 GCA_031374645.1 Chitinophagales bacterium
ATGATACTTTCTCATGCACACATTGATCATACTGGAAGGATTCCGAAACTATATAAAGACGGTTTTCAGGGTTTAATTTATAGTACACATGCTACTCGAGATTTGTGCGGACTGATGCTTATGGATAGCGCATACATTCAAGAAAGCGAGGCAAAACAATTCAATAATCGAAAAGCAAAACAAAATCTTCAAAAAAGAGAAGAAAAAACGCCACTTTACGGTATTGATGATGCAAAAAAAGCACTTCAAAGTTTTAGTACGATGCCTTTTGAGCGTTTTTTTAACATACATCCAGATGTAGAGGTAATGTTTCGTGATACGGGACACATGCTTGGCAGTGCGAGTATTACTTTAAATATCAAAGAAAGTGGGAAAATAACAAGACTTGGATTCAGTGGAGATATTGGTCGTCCGAATCGTCCAATTCTAAAAGATCCAATGCCAATGCCAGAATTAGATTACTTAATTTGCGAATCTACTTATGGCGACAAGGAACACGAATCTGCTCCTGACGAATTTGAGCGTTTTGCAAGAATTATTTACAATACTTGTCGAGAAAAAAAGGGTAAAGTGCTAATCCCTGCATTTAGTGTTGGTCGCACACAAGAAATTGTTTTCATGCTTGATAAGTTGGCTTCGCATGACCTTTTGCCACGAGTTCCTGTCTATGTAGATAGTCCGCTATCTGTAAATGCAACAGAAGTTTTTCGCCAAAATACAGAATGTTTTGATGAAGAATTACACGATTATATGTTAAAAGATGCTGACCCATTTGGATTCAATTCTTTGATTTATATTTCAGATGTAGAACAATCAAAAGCACTTGGACAAAGCGAAGAGCCTTGCATAATTATTGCTTCTTCTGGTATGATGAATACTGGACGGATAAAACATCATTTATCTAATAATGTAGAAAACGAAAAAAATACTATCTTAATAGTTGGTTATTGTTCTCCGAACACGCCAGGCGGTCAGCTGCGTAATGGTGCTGATGAGCTTTATCTTTTCGGAGAAAAAAAACAAGTCAAAGCAAATGTGCAAGTGATGGATTCTTTTTCGGCGCACGGCGATAGAAAAGAAATGCTGGCTTTTGTAGAAAACCAAAAAGCAAGTTTAAAACAACTGTTTTTAGTGCATGGAGAACCTGAAAAGCAGGCAAAATTCAAAACTTATCTGCAAGAAAATGGTTTTACAAATACGGATATTGTAATTCCTAATTTGGGCAATGAAGTGAGTTTGTAACAAAAATATTGGTTATAATAAGGTTAAAAATTCCTTTTATTTGTACTTTGTGGTATAAATAAAGGAATTTTTATTTTTTATAACTATCTAATTATCAGCATTTTATATTTATTGACGAAATAATAATTTTTTTTAACATAAAAATAATAATAAAAATATTGCAAAATAGTATTTAGTTTCAAAAAAAGTTGTATCTTCGCACTCGAATTAATAACAACACACTAAAAGTAGCGTGTTTCGCAGCGTTTGACGTTGCATGATGTTCTTTTGAAGCAATTCCCAAACTGTATATTAAGTTACAGTTCTATGATGCCATCGTTAATCTTATTTAATGATCTGAAAAAGTAAAATTTTTCCAAATAGCTTTTAATGTTTTAAATTTTGTCCTTCTCCAATCGACAATACATTAAAGCATCTAAAATGTGCCAGCAGATTTAGTCTGTTGTTTTTAACTAAGTTGTCGTAATTTTTAATTTTTGATTAAAACAATGCCACTAACTTATTAAACATTTGCCTCACCAAAGAATCTATGCGAAGTCAAAAAATGTAGGTATATAACTATTTTTTATTAATAGTTAAAAAAATTATTGACTTTTATATTTAGATTTTTCCAATAGCCCACTTTCTGGGTACTAAATTCCACGGTTTATAATTAGGTTTTTTTGAGAAAAACCAACACTACCGCTTGCAAAGCTACTCTACACAATAGTGTACAAAATGACATTTTTTAATGGCAACTTTCAAAGATTTAGGTCTTAATGAAGACTTATTGCGTGGTATCGAATCATTAGGATTTGAGAACCCAACACCCGTGCAAGCATCGGTAATTCCGACAGCTTTAACTACTATGAGTGACATCGTGGCACTCGCTCAAACTGGAACAGGCAAAACTGCTGCGTTCGGTCTTCCCCTTTTACAATTAATTGACCCTAACAATCGTGGTATTCAAGCCTTGATTCTTAGCCCAACACGTGAACTTTGTGTACAAGTTGCTGCGGATTTGGAGCGTTATTCTAAATTTGCGCATCAGTACAAAGTCGCTGCTATTTATGGTGGTGCAAGTGTTGATACACAAATCAGAAAAATCAAATCTGGTGTTCAGATTGTTGTGGCTACGCCAGGTCGTTTGATTGACCTTATCGAGCGTCGCGTAATCAATTTGGAAAATACAACTCGTATCGTTTTAGATGAGGCGGACGAGATGTTAAACATGGGTTTCAAAGATGATTTAGATACTATTTTGGCTTCAGCTACGAATAGAAAATCTGTTTGGTTATTTTCGGCAACAATGTCTGACGAAGTTCGTCGCATTTCGAGAAATTACATGAATAATCCAGTGGAATTGACTTCTGGCACACGTAATCAATCGAACGAAAATATCGAACACTTATATTATGTATGTCGTCGTGATGATCAGTACGCAGCGTTGAAGCGTATTGTAGATAGTCACCCAGGCATTTTTGGTTTGATTTTCTGCCGTACAAAGGCGGACACAAAAGAAATCGCTGACCAAATGATGCGTGATGGTTACAATTCGGACGCACTACATGGCGATTTGGCTCAAACCGACCGTGACCGTGTAATGAATCGTTTCCGTGAAGGCAGCCTTCAATTGTTGATTGCAACAGACGTTGCAGCACGTGGTATTGACGTAAGCGATATTTCACACGTAATTCACTATGGTTTACCAGATGATATCGAAGTATATACGCACCGTAGCGGTCGTACAGGTCGTGCAGGTAAAAAAGGTATTTCAATTGCTATTGTTCCTCAAAAGCATGAAAGCCGTGTACCTCAAATCGAGCGTATGATAAAAGCGAAAATTAACAAACAAGCTATCCCGAATGCAAAAGATGTTTGTGAAAAACAATTATTACACATCGTAAAAGATATTCACAGTACAGAAGTGCAAGATTCTGAAATAGATCCATACATGGAGCAAATTATGGAAGAATTGAAAGATTTGACACGTGAAGACCTAATCAAGCGTTTTGCAAGTGTAGAATTTAACCGTTTCTTATCTTATTACAAAGACGCTCCAGATCTTAATGTTGGTGCTAAAAATGCTCGTAGAGATAACCGTGGCGGTATGACTGGCGGTGGTGGAGCTGACGGTATGGCTCGTTTGTTTGTAAATATCGGAGAAATGGATGGTGTTACAAAGAGAGAATTTATCGCTTTGATTTCTCAAGATTTCCGTATCCCAGGTTCAGCTTTGGGACAAATAGATATCAAACAATCTTATTTACACTTTGATATTGATGCACAATATTCTGAACAAGTGAAAACTGAGTTTAGAGGAATGGTCGTAAACGATAGAAAAGTACGTATCGATGATGCAGCGGCACGTGACGGCGGCGGCGGCGGTCGTAGTGGTGGCGGCAGTCGTTTTGGCGGCGGCGGCGGCGGATTTGGTAGCGGAAGCCGTGGTGGTCGTTCTGATAGCAAATTTAGCGGCGGTGGTCGTAGCGGAAGCGGACGCAGCGGTGGCGATGATAAAAAATACGGCGGTGCAAAAAAGAGCGAAGGCGACAAAAAACGTGTTTATAAATACTAAGAAATAAGGTCTGCATTTTACAACATTCTCACTGCAAAGTTGATTTGATAGTATGATGCACTTTTAGGATAAAAATCTCAGATTTTTCTTGATGAAAAATCTGGGATTTTTTTTATTTATCAACTGCGTAAAACATTTAGAAAAGCAATTCGTTTCTATTGTAAGAATATCTACAGACTTTTACAGACTTTTTAATCGTTTTATAATTATACTCAATAAATTATGTCAGCAAGATTAACACAGCTTTTTACTTTTTTAGAAGCTACACCTAATGAGCCTTTTTTACTTTTTGCCATCGCCAAAGAATATGAAGGTTTAAAGGACGATGAAAATACAAAATTATACTATGAAAAATTAGTTGTAGAGCATGAGAACTATGTAGGAACGTATTATCATTTGGGAAAATTTTATGAACGGCAAAATCAGATTTCTACTGCCATCGAAATTTATAAAAAGGGAATGGACGTAGCAAAATCCGCAGGCGAAAAACATGCTTGGGGAGAGCTTTCTACTGCAAAAATGATGATTGACGATGATGACGAGTTTTAATAATATCTAAAAAGATATTTTATTACAAAAATAAAACACTGATAATCAAGGTTTTATTTTATATATCTAAAAAAATAATAGCAGATTACGATAATACTATTGCGATTAACAAAACAAAAAAGTATCTTTGTATTGACCAAGTGTTTTTAGACGAACCAAAATTTAATGATTTTTAGAAATAAACTACAAATTTATTCCTAAATAAGCCAATTGAATGTTTATATGATAGCTAAGAATTTAATTCAGACTACAATACCTCCTCTAAAAACAACAGATTCTGGCGATTTTGCGCTACACCAAATGTCAGAGTTTCACATCAGACATTTGCCCGTAGTAGAAAATGAAAAGCTATTAGGAATTATTGCGGAAGATGATATTTTTCACTTTGATACAGAAGATGAAATAGGGTCTTATGGTATGCCTTGGGCTCGCCCATTTGTAAAAGAGAACGACCACCTTTACGAAGTAATGCAAAAAATGGCATCATTTCGGCTCTCCATCGTCCCGATTATGGGAGAAAACGAAGATTATTTGGGCTGTATTACCTTAGAAGACTTACTTTTGGCTTTTGCAGAATCTACTTCTGTGACTGAACCAGGAAGTATAATCGTTATAGAAGCAACGCAGCACGATTACTCTTTTTCAGAAATTGGAAGAATTGTAGAATCCGAAGGTGCAATTGTTTTAAGCTCTTTTACTCGCATGAACAATGAGGATGGATTGGTAGAAATTACTTTAAAAGTGAATACTATGGAGATTTCGAGAATTATTGCGACCCTTGCTCGCTTTGATTACAGCATTAAAGGTGCGTTTGCAGAGTCCGATTACGTGGAAGAATTGCAAGAACGTTACGATTCGTTGATGAGTTATTTGAGTGTTTAATAAAAATGGAGCATTGGATAAAATTCCAATGCTCCATTTCTGTTTCACAGTTTTACAAAATCGTCTGATCTACAAAAGGTAATTCGTCAGGAAAATCAGTTGTAAAATGTAAACCTCTACTTTCGTGGCGCATATTTGCAGAACGAGAAATCAAATATCCGATGGTTATCAGGTTACGAAGTTCGCACAATTGCGGTGATATGATAGTATGATTGTATAAATCTTCTGTTTCTTGATAAAGCAAAAATAACCTATCTAAAGCTCGTTTCAAACGAATATTGGAGCGGACAATACCTACATAACTTCCCATAACCTCTTTTAATTCTTTCAAACTTTGCGTTATCAAGACCATTTCTTTTGGCTCGGTTGTGCCATCTGTATTCCATGAAGGAATATTTTCTTTAAAATCTATGCCGTCTATATTTTCTAAAATATCGTTGGCAATACGGTGCGCAAAAACCATCGCTTCAAGTAAAGAATTAGAAGCCAAACGATTTGCTCCATGAAGCCCTGTACTCGAACACTCGCCACAAGCGTACAAGCGATTAATAGAACTACGCCCAAAAGTATCTGCTTTTATACCGCCGCACATATAATGGCAAGCTGGCACTACTGGAATCATATTTTTCATTGGGTCGATGCCGACGCTAACACATTTGTCATAAATCGTAGGAAAATGTGCATAGAACGCTTCTTTTTCCAAGTGGCGACAGTCCAAATATACAAATTCGTCGCCTCTTGTTTTCATTTCATTATCTATCGCACGAGCCACGATGTCACGTGGAGCAAGCGATTTTCGCTCATCATAACGCTGCATAAATTCTTCGCCATCACTCGTTTTTAATATTCCACCAAAACCTCTTACTGCTTCCGAAACTAAAAAAGATGGATTTTCTCCAGCGGGATTATACAAAGAAGTCGGATGAAATTGTACAAATTCCATGCTTTCTACTCGTCCTTTTGCACGATAAACCATCGCTATACCATCACCCGAAGCAATAACAGGATTAGTAGTTGCTCGATAAACTTGTCCGATTCCGCCAGTGCAAACCACCGTCATACGAGCCAAAATCGTTTCTATTTTATTGTTTTCTTTATTCAGCGCATAAGCACCATAGCACTCAATATTAGGCGTAACACGAGTAATATTATAACCCAAATGATGTTGTGTAATAATATCTACGGCAAAAAAATGTTCGTGCACCGCAATATTAGGAAAACGAGCCGCTTCTTCTATTAAAGTACGCTGCATTTCCCAACCTGTCAAATCTTTGTAATGCAAAATACGATTTTCTGAATGCCCACCTTCTTTCGCAAGGTCATATTGTTTATCATTTTTTTCTTTATCAAAGCGTGCGCCCCATTCTATCAATTCTTGTACACGCTCAGGACCTTCTTTAACTACTATTTCCACCACTGTTTTGTCACAAACGCCATCGCCAGCGTCGAGTGTATCTTCGATGTGTTTTTGATAAGAATCTTTGTCAAAATCCCATACTGCAGCCACGCCACCTTGCGCATAACGAGTGTTGCTTTCGCCTTCTACTGTTTTAGTCAAAACAGTAATTTTAAGCTCGGGACGAGCTTTTGCAATTTTAATTGCCGTAGAAAGTCCCGCAATACCTGAACCTAATATCAATACGTCTGATTGATGTGCCATAAATTTAATTTTTGCAAAAATAAAAAACTATAACAAATAAAAGAGAGAAAAGTTAGTAAAAAAAATATCCTTCATTTTCTAAAAATTTATATATTCGCAAAGGTTTTATTTTAGCCCAACTACATAATTGACCAAAGTAAAGTTATATTTTTTCTAAAAGCAACAAAAGTGAATTTCTTTCGGCCAAAAGCTCACTTTTATTGGTACAAAAAACACTTTGAAAAAAGTATTTTGCATGAATAAAATAACGCCACGCAAACAAACCACTCACCAACGCCACAGCCCAATACACAAAACCATACAAAGGAATCTGCGGCAGATAATCGACTAAAATATTTTTTTGGAACGTATAAAAAATACTAAAAAAAATCAATCCACCAAGGAACTGAACAGTAGCATCGTAACCCAAAGGTGTCGCTTTTTTCCATATAAAATAAACCACAAAAAAAGGAATTATATTTTGAGAAAAACCCAATAGAAAAAGCGGCAATCCAAGCAATAAAAACAAGTAGTTATTTTTTTGAGTAAATGCAAAATCATTTATATTATTAATTTTCAAACGTGTAAAATACTGATTTACTGTATTTGAAAAATTATCATACTCAAATTTGCTTTTTTGTTTTAATTCCTTCAATCGTTCCGAAAGTTGCTTCGAATAGTCAAAATCAGTATTTTCTTCGTATTGTTTTTGACCTAAAAGTAAACTTTCACAACGCTCCAAAAGTAAATCCTGCTCTAAATCTTCAGTATCAACCATTACTTTTTTGAGCTGTTTTACAATCGTTTCTGTGATAGCATCTACGGCATATTCGCTGTCTTCTTCGTACAATTTTCTATAATCAGAAACCAAAATTGGTTCTACTCCTTTCATGAAAATACGTGTCCCGAAGATACCCTTTCGAGTATAAGTAAGGCCAATAGGTTGAATTTTCAATCCAAGTTGAAAATTATTTTTCACCTCTGCACTCAACGCAATACGAGCTGTTCCAGTTTTTATTTCTCTCAAATGCCGTTCTTGCCAACTCGAACCTTCGGGCGCAATATACAAACAACCACCTTTCGTCAGGAAAATATCGCACTGTTCGAGGCTGTCATTATTATTTACATTTGTGGTATTATCCTGTTTTCTTTTAATAGGAATACAATAAAAGGTACGAAAAAACCAATTGCTAAACCAATGTGCAAAAAGTCCAGCGTTGCCTAAAAAATACATTTGTTTAGAAACTTCTGTTGCTATCAAAACAGGATCTAAAAGCGTATTCGGATGATTAGAAACAATAATAGTTGGTCGCTGTAAGTCAAAATATTCTCGTCCAAAAGTAGTTTTTTTTTCAAAAAAGAAAAATGACACAAATTTTATAAGACATTGACAAAAAAAATAAAACGCTTTTAATAGCATGACAATTTGAATGGTTGAAAAAATATAATTTATTTTTTTGCATAAATATCTCGTAATCAGATATTTATGTTTGTTATTATTTTTAAATAAATAAATAAAATACTTTATTTGCTTATTTTATTTAAAAATGAAGTTGCTTTTCGAGAAAAAAAATACATATAAAACGAGTAAAAAAACTACTCATTTTGTTTTTTTCTAATAGAATACTTACCTTTGCACAAAATTATGATTAAAAGTGCAAATAGCGTTTTTTTAATCCTTTTTTTAAGAAAATAATTTATAATCGTAAATCCGTAAATTTACAAATTATGCCATATTTATTTACTTCAGAGTCTGTTTCTGAAGGACACCCAGACAAGGTCGCTGACCAAATTTCCGATGCGCTAATCGATAACTTCTTAGCGTATGACCCTCAGTCAAA
>JANMGN010000410.1:0-3463 GCA_031374645.1 Chitinophagales bacterium
ATTGAGTAATTTTGCTACTCAATTTAGAACAAACAAACAGCATCTTGTCTTAATATTTTGATTATCAACGTATTAAGTATGCGAAACATAGAAAATAAGCACACTTAGTACCAAAAAATTAGCAAAATTTATGCAAAAACCTGACATTAGAGCCGTTGCGAAAGAGAAAATTTTAGTTATTGATGGAGCTATGGGTTCCATGATTCAACAGTATCGCCTTACGGAAAAAGAATTTCGTGGAGAGCGTTTTGTTGACTTCCACAAAGATATTCAAGGGAACAACGAACTCCTTTCTATCACTCAGCCAAAAGTCATTGCTGCTATTCATCGAGCCTACTGCGAAGCAGGGGCGGATATTCTCGAAACCAACACTTTTGGTGGAACTACCATCGCTATGGCTGATTACGACATGGAGCATTTGGTATATGAAATGAACTTTGAATCTGCCAAAATCGCTCGTCAAGTTGCCGACGAATTTTTTACAGAAAATCCTGACAAACCACGTTACGTTGCAGGTGCAATTGGTCCAACAAACCGTACTGCATCTATCTCTCCAGATGTTAATAATCCAGGTTTCCGTGCTGTCACTTTTGACCAACTCATTGATGCGTATTACACGCAAACAGCAGCTCTGGTAGAAGGTGGAAGCGACCTTATATTAGTAGAAACTATCTTTGATACGCTCAATGCAAAAGCTGCATTGTTTGCTATTGATAAATATTTTGACGATATGACTTCTATAAACTCTTCTCAAAGAGAGGACAAATTAGAAAAAGTCATTGCCTATCGCACCTCATTGAGCATTCCTACTATTTCAGAAGGCTCTTGGAAAGGTCGCCTACCTATCATGGTTTCAGGAACAATTACGGACGCTTCGGGACGTACGCTTTCAGGTCAAACTGCGGAAGCTTTTTGGATTTCAGTAAGCCACATGGATTTATTTAGTGTCGGTTTTAACTGTGCATTGGGAGCAAAAGAAATGCGTCCACACATTGAAACTTTGTCAAAAATGGCAAATTGTCATATCTCAGCTTATCCAAACGCTGGTTTGCCTAACGAATTTGGAGAATACGACCAGTCAAGTCACGAAATGGGACATCTTATAGAAGATTTTGCTAAAAGTGGATTTGTAAATATCGTAGGTGGTTGTTGTGGTACTACACCCGACCATATTGCCAAAATGGCAAAAGCAGTAGAAGGCTTAAAGCCACGTGAAATTCCAGCTGCTATGCCATATACTATGGTATCAGGACTGGAAGCACTCATTGTTCGAGAAGAAACGAATTTTTTGAATATTGGAGAAAGAACCAACGTAACAGGCTCTCGTGCGTTTGCACGTATGATAAAGCAAGGAGATTTGGCAGGAGCATTAGTAGTAGCACAGCAACAAGTAGAAAATGGCGCACAAATTATTGATGTGAACATGGACGAAGGTTTACTTGATAGCGAAAAAGCGATGACAGAGTTTTTGAATTTAGTCATGTCCGAGCCAGATATTGCAAAGTTACCGATAATGATTGACAGCTCTAAGTTTGAAGTTATCGAAGCAGGATTGAAAGTGGTACAGGGAAAATGTATCGTCAATTCTATTTCGATGAAAGAAGGAGTGGAGAAATTTATTGAGCAAGCAAAAATCGTACACCGTTATGGGGCAGCAGCAGTAGTTATGGCTTTTGACGAACTCGGGCAAGCAGATACCACAGAGCGGAAAGTAGAAATCTGCGAACGTGCTTACAAAATATTAGTAAATGAAGTCGGTTTTAATCCTAATGATATTATTTTCGACCCTAATATTTTTGCAGTAGCAACAGGAATTGAAGAACACAATAGGTATGCCATCAACTTTATAGATGCGACCCGTGAAATCAAAAAACGTTGTCCAGGTGCAAAAATAAGCGGAGGCGTTTCTAATATTTCATTTAGTTTTAGAGGAAACGACAAAGTTCGTGAAGCGATGCACACCGTATTTTTATACCATGCCATAAAAGCAGGTATGGACATGGGAATCGTAAACGCAGGAATGATAGAAGTTTATGAAGAAATTGATAAAGAATTATTGATTTTAATAGAAGATGTACTTTTTGATAAAAACCCAAATGCCACAGACGCTTTGACAGCTTATGCTGAAAAAATAAAAGGCGATGGTGGTAAACAAGTACAAAAAGACATCGTTTGGCGTGAAAATACAGTACAAGAGCGGTTGAAATACGCCTTAGTAAGAGGAATTACGGATTATATAGACGAAGACACCGAAGAAGCTCGCCAAACTTATGCCACACCGTTGCAAGTTATCGAAGGACCTTTGATGGACGGTATGAATGTAGTAGGTGATCTTTTTGGTTCAGGAAAAATGTTTTTACCGCAGGTAGTGAAATCTGCACGTGTAATGAAAAAAGCGGTAGCATATCTCGAGCCTTTCATACACCAAAAATTAACTGACGATGCGGTCGAAGGAGAAGAGGTTGCTAAACGAAGCACACGTGGAAAAATCCTAATGGCAACCGTAAAAGGCGATGTTCATGACATTGGAAAAAATATTGTAGGTGTTGTTTTAGCTTGTAATAATTACGAAATCATAGATATTGGTGTGATGGTTCCTGCCGAAAAAATACTCAAAGAAGCACGTCTTCAAAATGTAGATATAATTGGACTATCAGGTTTAATAACACCTTCTCTGGACGAAATGGTATATGTCGCAAAAGAAATGGAGCGTCAAGGCATCAAAATTCCGTTGATGATTGGAGGAGCTACAACTTCAAAAACACATACTGCCGTAAAAATCGAACCACAATTCAAAGGAGTAGTCGTACACGTTTTAGATGCTTCACGAGCAGTTGCCGTAGCAAGCTCGTTACTTTCAGAAAATGAAGATGCACGCAATAATTATGTCTTAGAAATAAAAAAAGATTACGAAAGAGTACGAGAACTAAGAGGCAATAGAAAATCTGCAAAACGATACTTGTCTTTAAATCAAGCGAGGAAAAACAAATTAAAATTGGATTGGGCTGCGCATGAAGTCGTAAAACCAAATTTTATAGGAAATAAAGTATTTGAAAGTTACGATTTAAAAGAATTAGCACATTACATTGACTGGACACCATTTTTCTCAAGCTGGCAAATGGCGGGAAAATATCCAGCTATTTTGGAAGATGAAATCGTAGGCGTGGAATGTAAAAAATTATTTGCGGACGCACAAAAAATGTTGAAGCAAATTATTGATGAAAAATGGCTTACAGCAAAGGGTGTAATAGGTTTTTATCCTGCAAATAGCGTTAATGACGATGATATAGTAGTTTACGACGAAAAAGGTAACGAAAAAATAAAGCTACATAACTTGCGTCAGCAAAACGAAAAAGCACCAGGACAATCCAACTATTGTTTGAGTGATTTTTTAGCAACAGCAGATTCAGCGGTTTCCGATTATATCGGAGGTTTTGCAGTAACAACAGGTATCGGAATTGAA
>JANMGN010000412.1:0-3642 GCA_031374645.1 Chitinophagales bacterium
GGATTTGGATAATTGAGTACGTGTTCCAAAGCTGCTTTTCCGC
This sequence comes from Chitinophagales bacterium, assembly GCA_031374645.1. GTDB lineage: Bacteria > Bacteroidota > Bacteroidia > Chitinophagales > Saprospiraceae > CANHEE01. The sequence goes on from JANMGN010000412.1 coordinate 44, forward strand.
TTGCGGCTACCACAAATTCGGTCACGCCTTCGCCAGGGTTATTCGCTGTATCCCATGCCTTTACTCGTATTTGGTGCGTGCCTTCGCTGAGTTTAAAAAGTGGATATTTTACATTTCCCTTAGCAGGATTATCCAACGCTGCTTCGTAAAAATCATTCAAACGGAAAGTATTTTGTGTATTGTTATCCAAAACAGCTGTAAGATCATGCCCAACACTATTTCCAGATACATTTATACCATAATCATCTGATAATCTGATAATTACGTTCGGATTAGTGCTTACAACTCCTCCTGAAATAAACTCTTCATTGTCCATAAAAACTTCTACCAAAGGTCCTTTATCATCTTTTGCAGCATTTTTATACGTACCTCCAATAACCAAATGTTCTACATCATAACCAGCCGCATCATTTACATTATTAGTAGCATAATAGCTGATTTTGCCCAAACCATAATCGTAATTGATGTCTTTTGGTAAAATACAAGAAAACTCAAATTTACCATTTTTGACAGTAGCCGCACCTTTAAAAAGCACCTTATTTTGCAAGCGATAATTTTGTACTGTATTTTTATCTCCAATCGGAATTGTTTTTAAGGTCAATGCTTTATCGTAAATTGTAGGATAAACTTTTCCGTTAAAATTGGTTAAGATAACACCTGTACTATCGGTAACTACGCCTTCGATGGTTATTTTTTGCAAAGCTCCTACGGTATCAATTGTAGTAGAAGTGACACTTTTTCCGTTTATTTTTGTAGTCCGAATATCGTATTGCGGTAACATTAAACGTTGAGAAGGATCGCCAAGTAATGTAAATTTACGGTTATTTGCTTGATTTGCATCAGCTCGGTTTTTACCCAAACGTAATATTTCACCAATGGAAAATCCGTTATATCCTGTTTTTTTATAAATTTCTGAAAAAAGTGCGCTTGTCAAATTATCATTATCTGTTCCGTAAACGGGACGAACTGTAGAAAACAAAGCCACTGCTCCGCCTTTATCAAGTGCTAAAATTTGCTCTCCTGCTGTAAACTCACTCGGGCTATCGTAACCTGCAAATGAGCAAGTTGCAGTTATAAACAAGGGTAATCTATCAAAATTAGACCAATTGGTAACATCTGTATTGGCATTTAAAATACGCTCCTGCGCCCAACCACGAGGCCCACCATGTCCTGTATAATTTAGAAAAAGTGCGCCTTTAAAAACGTTATTATTAATAGCTTCTGTTGTTGCAGGAGAACGCTGACCGCCTGTTGTAGTAAGCTGCGGGAAAGCAGATAAATACGCTTTTTCGATGTTCATTTTCTTGTAATTCTTCTCTGTATAAGCCGAAAGCACTTCTGAATGTACTAAAAAGCCCATATCAAAATTATCTCCGCTGTACTCAAAATCATCAGCGATGAAGAGAATACGATTGCGATAATCTCGCATTGCTTCAGGATTTTTGTCGTAATTGATAATTTTATCCACGATTGCTTTTGCCATATCTTCGTCAGAAGCCGTGATTCGCCCAACACTAATATCCATCAAGCCACTGTAGATATTTCCTTCGTCTGGCGAAAGTAACCCGTAATAATCATCGGTCGGGAAAGCATTAATTGGGTCCAGCGATTCTACGGTTTCGTAGGGTGGAATGAAATTTTTGGCAGCTTCTTCTGCGCTTACGTCTATGTTTTTATAATTAAAAGAGCCATCGCCAAAAAGCAATAAATACTTAAAATTAGGATTTTTTTCATATAAAAAACGTGCAAAATCACGTATCGCCGTAGGATCTTTTGCCCCTGACGAAAACTCATTGTACACCAAATCTATTGAGATAGGCACGACTTTTAGCCCATTATTTGCTTTGCGGTACGCTGCCAAACGAAGGGCATCTTTTTCTAAAGCAAGCGGGTACAAAAGCACCATTTCAACATCAGAAATAGCATGCAAATTCTGATTCGCTACTTTTCCAATAAGACTTGGTCTGCTCAAATTTCCTGATGGATTAAAAATAACAAACTCTTTTGCTAAAATAGTATTTGCCAAACTATTAAACGTTGCATTATTTCCATTTACGGCGAAATCAATGCGTTTGGGAGCAACAGGATTGCTTACGTCCCAAAGATTTAGTGCATTATTTACGTTGCTCAATTCGTACTTTACAGCATCTTTTCCCAATGTGTTTACATCTCGAAAAGACATCTGATTCGCTGTGAAAATAGATTTTCGACGTACATTCATTTGCACAAAATCCAAGTAAGATTCCATATCATTATCGCCACCATCAATAGCGACACTTACGCTAATATTATCTTTTTGAGCAGTGACATTGCTATTGGTATCGCCAATATATCCAAAATCACTCTCATTATCACAATTTCCACAGCCGCTAACGAAAGCTGTAAAATCTTCATTATCAACACTTAATGTATAAGAACCGCTTGATTTGCTGCGAAATACCAATGCCGATTTTACATTTACTTTCTCGTCTTTGTCTATATTGGGAAAAATAAAATCGTTTAGTTTTAGCGTTCTTTTACTCGGCAAAAACTTATCGCCAAACCATTGACGACCTCCGCCTGAGGTACTTATAAACTCATCTAAAAGGTTGTATTTTTCAAGTTCGTAACGTTGAAAATCATTGAATGAATTACTTGTATAAGTTGGATTTTGTACATTTGAGTTTTCTGTCGTGATACGTTTTCCATTTTCGCCATCTGTTTTTATAAAATAAAAACTATTCGTAGAATAAGTATTTTTTAACAAATTATACGACTTGCTCGAAAGGTCAAAAACCCATTTGTCAGCACCTACACCATAAAAAAGAATATAATCAGCGTCATTCAATTTGCCGTCTTCTTCTCCAACAACTACACAAGGATTTTCCTCCAAATCATCATAACGAAAAGCTGCATTTAGCTCAGGCAACATACCACCAGCATTGCCATAAATTTTCAATTTTTTAGCATCAATTTTTGCAATATCAATCCCAGCATCTTTTAATAGTTTGGCATCAACTCGTTGCATACCTGTATTTTCTACCGCAATTTTTACCCAAGTTCCTTCTCGTAAAACGGAATTATTCGTAGGTCCGCCACGCTCTGCCGCTACGGTAGGCAAAGCACGAGGTATGAGCTTTATTTGCAACTCAAAACGTACTAATTTTTCGTAGCCACCAAGCGTTTTGCGGATAGGAATAAAACGAACTGTTCCCGAAAAATCGTTGCGTGACATATTGACTTGTTGTTTAAAAACAATGTCACTTGCCAATAATTTTTCGTCTATAAGAGCAATAAAGTTGATGGGTTCGTAAACTGGATTTTGGAGTGTAACTTCCAAATCTCCATAACGAGGCACATCAATATTGATGGTACAAGTTGGCAAAAGTGGTGTTTCTGAAGACCAACTGGCGCTTTCAAAACTCCAAGTTTCGCTTGTTTTTCCTTGAAAAGTGATTTGTTTTTTAGACCAATTCAATTGTTTTACAACAGATTGAGTAAAATTTTGTGACCAAAGCGACACAAAAAATAAGCTAAAAACGAGCGTAAAAAAGTATTTTTTCATAACTAAAATATTATTTATTTTATCAAAAATAGAACTATATATTTGAATAGTTGGC
>JANMGN010000420.1:0-3301 GCA_031374645.1 Chitinophagales bacterium
GGATTTGGAAAAATACTTACAATACCTTGATTATCAGTATCATACGAAGCAGAAGTAGGCAATTCTGTAATTTTTATTTCATCTAAAAAAAGCAAGAATTGAAGCGGGTCACTGTAACAATGAAAGCCTACAAAAAAGTTAGCATTTTCATTGGCTTTGTAGAAGATTTCCCGCTCCTCGTACGCCTCATTCGTTACGTCTTCGTTCAGCTCCTCAGAGCCAGCCAATATCGCAGCGAGCGTTGTGTCTTTGCCAATATGCACTTTAAATTTTTCTATTGTACCAGGGAAAGCACCTTTTTTTATCCAAAAACGAATAACGTAAGTCTTATTTTTGGTCATTTTTAGCGGCGGCGTAATCAGCCAATCGTTGGCAGGTTTTGCAAAATCAAACGACATGTGTATTGCATTTTCGCCAGCATAAGCATTATTATTACCAATTACGTCCCAAACAGGAATATCTTTTGCGACATTTAGGGACTTCCAGCCCGCAGGAATTTGCTGTCCCAAACCTGGTACTAAACTTTCAAAACCTTCCGTAAATGGATATTTTGTAACGACTTGGGCTTGTACATTTGCATATAACAAGATGAAAAATAAAATAAATAATTTTTGCATGATAAATTTCTTGTTTTTGTGAAGCACAAAGTTAGCAAATTATCGTTTCAAATCATAAAAAACGTACCGAATCATACAAGCAAGCGTTCCAAAGTATATTTTGAAGCGCACAGATTTAATTTTTGCTGCAACTTTGCATCATTAAATCACAAGAATTTTAAAAAATTAAAAATCAAAATTATGAAAAAAATTACCTTATTCATCATCGCACTTATTCAAATTTTAAACGCAAACGCTGAAAATCTGACCATCAAATTTTCGGTTGATATGACAAAAAGCAGTTTCAAACCTGTCAAAAGTATAGGTATAAGAGGAAATGTTGCGCCACTTTCCTGGGACAGTTCGTTTCCTTTGACGGACGAAAACAACGACGGTATTTTTGAAGGTAGCGTTACTTTCAACACCAATATTAATACGATTATCGAGTACAAATATTTTTGCAACGGAAAATGGGAAAATACTGGAAATCGCACGATAAAAGCTAAAAACGACATCATAGAAAGCAATATTTGGGAGAAAATCGCTCTTTCTAAAAATGGAAATCCTTATACTTTTATCGTAAATGGCGAAGAATATTCTTTTAATCAGCGGATGCACAGCGAGCAAACGGTGCATGGCGTTTCGCAGATTTTAATCAAAAACGGAAAGGTAGATACGATGCTTTCGTATGGTTTTCGAGATGTGGAAAATAGCCTGCCCATTGATGCGAATACCCTTTTTCACATTGGCGGAATGGGAACTTCTATCACCGCTTTTGCGATGCTTCGTGCGGTAGAAGAAGACTTGTTAGATTTGGATAAACCTTTGAATAACTACTTGAAAACGTGGAAGTTAGAAGCAAATATGACTTATAGCGTTCGGGATTTGATGGTAGGAAAAATCCGTTTTAATACGGAGAAAAAACCTTATGGTTATGTTTCTGGTAAAAAAATTCCAACTTTATTGCAGCTCTTAAATGGCGAAAAACCTTCGACTTTGCCCAAAACAAAAGTCTTGAAAAACGACAAAGAAAGTGCTAACTTTTCGGTTTCGGCAGCACTTATTGCACAACAAATTTTAGAAGATATTTACCAAAAATCTTTTTCTGAGATTGTAGAAATAGAAATTTTAAAACCTTTAAAAATGACACAAACTATTGTAAATCAGTCGCTTACAGAAAATCAATCTCAAAATGCAAGCGTTGGTTATTTGAAAAATGGAAAAGCGGTCGATGGCAAACGTATGATTTTTCCCGAGCTTGGTTTTGGAGGTGTTTGGACAACTACACAAGATTACGCCAAATTTGTTGGCTATTTGATGCAAGCTGCACGTGGCGAAAACAATACTTTACTCAGCCAAAAATTAGCAAAAGCTGCCGTTGAGCCTGATGGCGCATACCGTTCATTGGTTTTTCCTCGTGGTGACCACAATTATCTCGGCGGTGCTGCAACGGGTTTCCGAACACAAACAACTTTTGATGTAGAACAAAATTGGTTGATGGTAACGTTTATGAACTCTTGGGAAAACTGGCGTGTAATGCTCGAATTGGAGCGTGCTGGAAGACAAAAATTGGAAGTGAATTAGTCTAAAATCACTAATTTTGATATATTTTTGACACAAATCTTCCCAAAATCAGAATTTAAGTGTATTTTTGTACTAAAATTCTATACTTATGAAATTTGCAGATATAAAAAACGACATTGCTTTTCGTAAAATTTTTGGGAATGCAAAAAAATCTATTACCTTGATTTCCTTTCTAAATGCAGTATTAGAATTGGAAGGACTGCATAGTATAAAGTCAGTAACGTTACTCAATCCATATCTTTTACCAAGACTTTCAGAAGAAAAATCAAGTATTATTGATGTAAGAGCAACTGACCAAAAAGGAAGACGATTTGTTGTAGAAATGCAAGTAGCCAACAAAAAAGGATTTAAGCAACGTGCGCAATATTATGCTTCCAGAGATTATTCTATGCAGATTGATAGCGGCGAAGAGTACCACAAACTTCGTCCGACTTATTTTGTCGGAATATTGGATTTCGCAATTAGTAAAGGTTTTGATTATCTTTCAAAACACGCTACTATCGAAGAAGAAACAGGAGATAATATACTTGATGATATAAAATTTGCATTTATTCAGCTCACTAAATTTAAAAAGAAAGAAAATGAATTAGTCACGATGAAGGATAAATGGACATACTTTATCAAAAATGCTGAAAGTCTAAAAATGATACCTGAATATGTAAAAGACGAAGGTTTATTAGTTGCATTTCATGAAGCAGATAAACATAAATGGGCAAAAGAGGAACTTATCGCTTATGACAACTCTAAAATGAGAGAACAAGACGCAAAAGGAGAACTACTATTTGCAAAAGAAGAAGGTAGAGAAGAAGGTAGAGAAGAAGGTAGAGAAGAAGGAAAAGAGGAAAAAGAAAAAGAGATGATTATTAAGCCATACCTCAATGGTAAAACACCAGAACAAATAAGCGGATTTCTTGATTTCTCATTAGAAAAAGTAAATCAAATTATATTAGAATACCGACAGCGTTTGTAAAATAAACAAATAAAGAAAACGGCTCAATTATTTGAGTCGTTTTTTTTTAAAAAAATTTAAAAATAATGTTTTTTAATATTTTTTGAAAAATATTTTTAGATGCAAAAAAAATTATACGAAAAAAAAAATTCAAAATAAAACTTATATTTTT
>JANMGN010000425.1:0-2803 GCA_031374645.1 Chitinophagales bacterium
TGTTTAGCAAAAACGATTTTTTTCATAAAAAACTGCTTTGGTTTACATCAGTTTTGTTGTGAGCAGGAGCTCCCAACGTACATGGCTAAGCTTTTACGTTTGACTTTAAAATAAACTACAAGATGAAGTTAAAAGAATTAGAGCAATCAAAACCGTTAGAATGTCCTGTTCCCGAAGGGAAAAGACAAGTTTGGTTATCGTATATTAAGCGTTTAGGCTTTTGGGGCTTTATGTTTTTCCTTGCAAAAGGGCTAATATTATATGTATTGCTTCCTTATCTTATCGCAAAAGGTTATTTTAATCTTTAATAAGGTGTAAATAATAAGTAAAAAAAATCCTAAGTTTTCTATTAGAAAATTTAGGATTTTTTTACTTTTGCACTTTTTGTGCTGTTAAATAAGGGTTAATAATTTTTCAGTGGATAATTTGCTGAAAATATTTATCAATTTTCGTCGTTTTGTTTGTATTGAAAAGGACAGATGGGCTTAGAATTGGCACAATTATTTGCAAAAGCTTAGCCATGTACGTTGGGAGCTCCTGCTCACAATAAAACTGATGTAAATCAAAACAGTTTTTTATTAAAAAAATCGTTTTGGCTAAACAAAGAGCTATTGGCTAAGCTACTTACTTTCAATAAACGATAATTCCAAAAGTCAAATTTAATCATAAAATTATTAAAAAAATGAAAAAATTATTGTTAGCAATAACATTTATAGCGTTAGCAGTTTTTGCCAATGCTCAATCTAAGCCGTTTAATTGGGGTGCAAAAGTAGGTATCGGAACAGCTAACTTGACAGGAGAAGCTGCGCCTTCTTCATCGGATTCTATCAAATTGGGCATTAAAAATGCACGTTATGGTTATTATTTTGGTCTTTTTGCACAGGTAAAAATTGGTCGTTTTTTCTTGCAACCAGAGGCACTTTTTAACTCAAACCGTGTAGATTATACTTTCAAAAATCTGAAAGATGCCAAAGCCGATAGTATCAAAACAGAGAAATACAACTATTTAGATATTCCTCTTTTACTTGGTTTCAAATTAGGCCCAATTCGTGCCAAATTAGGTCCTGTTGCGCATATTCATATCAATAGCAAGAGCGAATTGAGCGATGTGAAGGGCTATGAAGAAAAATGGAAAACGGCACTTTGGGGCTATCAGGCTGGTATTGGCTTAAATTTTACAGAACGTCTGCATTTGGATATTCGCTACGAAGGTAGTTTTGATAAATGGGGTTCTCATATCAATATTGGCTCAAAAAATTATGCTTTTCAACAAGGAAAACCTTCTCGTTGGTTGGTAAATGTTGGCTACGCATTTTAATAATTTTACGAAATAAGATTATTTTCTTTTAACATATCTCACGGGTCTTAAATACCCATGAGGTATGTTAAAAGAGAAGAAAATAAAATATAAAACGATAGCGTTTATTTGCAGTCTGTAAATAAACGCTATCACATTTTTTGATAAAAACTTATGCAAGAAGAAATACATATAAATATAAACGATATAAAAGAGCTTGATTTTCAAGCTGGTGCAGCACTCTTGATTGATAAACCACTGCTTTGGACAAGTTTTGATGTGGTCAATAAAATCCGTTCTCAACTCAAATACAAACTCGGAATACCTAAAATAAAAGTAGGTCACGCAGGTACGCTCGACCCTATGGCGACTGGTTTGCTCATCATTTGTACAGGAAAATTTACACCTCGTATCAATGAGTTTCAAGACCAAGAAAAAGAATATACTGGTGTGATTACGCTCGGCTCAACACGTCCTTCTTATGATATGGAAACCGAAATTGATGAAATTTTTCCGACAGAACATATTGATAATCAATTACTTGAAAAAGTTAGACTTTCTTTTTTGGGCGAACAAGAGCAATTTCCACCCATTTTTTCGGCTATAAAAGTAGATGGAAAACCACTGTACAAAGCTGCCCGAAAGGGTAGGGAAGTCGAAGTACAAGCTCGCCGAATTACGATTTCTGATTTTGAGATTACGAAAGTAGAAATGCCAAATATTCATTTTAGAATTGTATCTTCAAAAGGAACTTATATCCGTTCTATTGCTTATGATTTCGGAAAAGCCTGTGCTTCGGGAGGTCATTTGACGGTACTTCGGAGAACTAAAAACGGTCGATTTGATGTCAAAGATGCTTTTTCTATGGAAAGTTTTACCGAAGCAATTTTGGAGAGAAGTGCGAGTGTTTAGGTTTTTTTCAAAGTGCAGAAATCTTGTGCGCTACTATAACGCTGTCATACAATCATTATATAAGTAGGCGTATAGAAATAATTGGTAATTTTTTTATCGTTGTAAAATAACATAAGTAAAGCCCATCCCGACCTTCCCCAAAGGGAAAGGAGAAATTAAGGAAGTTACATTGTTACTTTACAACGACTTCCCTTTAAAAAAATTGTGATTATTTTAGCCCAACTACTTAACGAGCAAATTACATATAATCTTTAAAATCTTCCATAGGCGCATCAAAATCATCTGCCATCTGTACAATAAGCCCTTTGAGCGTACCAATAGGGCGTAAAGTTTCAACTGTTTCGGGAGTAGCGTTCGCCTTTTTAAGGTGTTTAGCTATCAAAAAATCTATAAAATCATCTACTTCTTTTTGTAAAAAAACAGGCATTTTATCTATTTTTTGAATTATTAATTCATTTACCATATTTTTATATTTTGTAAAAACTTAGCCCAAAAACTTGGCTAAGAATTTGATTATAAAAAGTATGCCCGAATTAAGTACAGACATAACTGAATTGCGACTATTGATTAGTGATTTATTGAGCCGAGTATCAC
>JANMGN010000463.1:0-4643 GCA_031374645.1 Chitinophagales bacterium
CGAAAAGTATGTGTTTTTCCAGTTTTTAAACCTTGTTCTAAGTCTAATTTTGATGTTCCTTTAAGTATCGGTGTATTTACTCGTCCCATAACACAAAGGTAATAAAAAAATAACATAAACTAAATATCACCGGGTACTTAACTCAAATCCTTTGTACTTTCCACACCGAAGCCGCTAAGTATATTTTCCTTTTGCGCTCGCTGCCCTGTCACTCCGAGCAGCGCATAAAACCGTTTAATTTGTCCACTTGTAGCCTTCATTATTTCAACAAAATAAAATGATAAAACAAATGAAAAGAAGCAGCCTGCACCAAGCTAAAAGCAACAAAAGCACCTAAAAAAATAAGCAAATGACGCTTCCAACCCTTGTTGGGCATATAAAATATTCCCACTACCATATAAGCAGGAAAAAAAGCGATAATACGATGCTGAAAAAACTTCATCAAGTGCCAAGCATCTGTCGTGAACACCAAAAGAGAAGAACTCAAAGGAAAAGCCTCTTTTCCAGCCTCGCAATTTTTCCACTTATTGCACCAACTGAGATTTACATCCCAAAAAGTACTTTTCCACTCACTGAAAACACTCACAGAGTAATGATGCGCCAATGTATCACGCACTGCATCTAATACGCCGTAGCTACAAAATAGCACTGCCATGAAAACCACGAAAAACCAATTCAACTTTTGCATCACAAATAATTTTAATTATTAAATTTTATTTTCATTCAAAAAATGCGCAGCAGCTCTTTTGCTGCTGCTAACATACGCATAAATCCTTTACTCTTTATTGCTGTCATGGGCGGACTTGAACCACCGACCTCCTGTTTAAACAGTCGCTCTACCAAACTGAGCTACACGACATAACCACTCGTTAATCTTTCAACCAAGCACTAAAAGTTTGTTTCTTACTTATTCTCTCGGAATGAAATAGTATCTTCGCCAACCTCTACCGAAAGTCCGTACTTAGACAATGCCCCTATGAGCGAATTATCCGACTTGTGCATCGCTTCGATAAGTGTCATATCCAACCCTTTTTTCAAATAGCTCGAATCTACTTCTTCCATGAGCCTACTTTTAGCCAACTCCAAAGCCTTACCTGTTGCTCCTACGAGTTTCGCACTTCCCTTGCGCAAACTTACCGTAAATACTTCCAAGTTTGTTTCGCCTGTTGCTTTGTAATAAGTTTTCAACTCTTCCACCAGCGTTTCCATTTCTGCTTCCAAAATGGAGGCTTGCTTTTTCTTCGCTAAAAGCTGATTTGCTACTTCGAGCATTCGCTCACGTGCAGTCAATACTTTTTCTGTCTTTTTACCCATTGTATAAAATAATTATTTAGTTAAAAATCATCGTAGGAGCGTACCCTTGCGGTCGCCCTAATCGTACCATTACTATTGCCCTAATCGTACCCTTCCAATTCCCAATACTTAATTATTGCAATTAATTTTTCTGCATACGCATCATCTTCTGCATAACCAAGACGTTCCAAACCAGCCGCATAGTCATCATAAGCCATACCTCGCAGCGATTTATAAGGCGCATTATTAAGTATTTCGCTATGATGCCGCCAACTCTCCCAAGCTGTACCATAGTGCGCATATTCGCCCTTACTATTCGTTACACCAAAATGATTGTTATGTTTTTGCACCAATCTACTCTGTCCGCTATTACTCTCCAATATACCCTGAGCAAGCAAAATGCTAACGGGCAAAGAATATTTCTTAGCTTCACTTTGAGCAGTAGGCAACCACCGTTCTAAATAATCCGCAATAGCTTGTGCCTCACGATTACGCTTTTTCGGAACTATGCGCTCCGCTGGTACAAATCGCTCTGAAACCGCTACCACTTCTCTTTCCTTTTCCTTGTAACTCACTACATACATTTTTGTAGCAAGTATTACAACCAGTACAGCACAGATAAAAAACCACATATTGGCATCACGTTCTGCTGCTCTTTCTCTAACAGAAGCAACAATTGTCCTATCTATTTCATGGCTGTACTCTTCGAGGATAATACCTTCTTCTATTTTACGTTCCATAGTAGCTGTATCTTTTCCTGCGCTGCTGCTTGCGAGCGTGCAGAAGTTTTGTAAAAATCAACGTGCATCAATAAGTCATACACATAATTCCAAACATCAGTTTGAACCTTATTTTCTCCAATCAGTACTATATACAATTGACACAAATCACAAAGTAAAGTGTAGTCTTCCAAACTCATTTTAAAAATACACTGTTCCTTTTTCAATTCATGCAATACTTGCTTCACAATTTCATCACGCTTAGTATGATTAACATTTATGATTTTACCAAGGTAATCTTTACTAAAATACACCTCCGTAGTCAATTCACTAAGTTTGCTGCAATCAATACGTTCTGCCTCCCTACAAATCACGAAAAACAAATCGCTTCGCACATTAAGTGCTGGGTAATTACTAAATTTTGCCATGTTAATATTTTGTTGTCCCTCCTTTGTGAAAAAATAAATTTTATTCGTTGCGTTTTCCCATCTACCGAACACGTATCTCGAGTTTTGTGTCCCATATTGCGCTGTGTGTGGAATCGAACCACATTTTCCTTGCCTATCAAAGCACAGCTAACCAACCTCTACACTAAATTTTGCTTTCTTTTAATACAAATTCCTTACGTCCATTACTTGTAACTCTACATTTTTCAAAACCTTCGCCTTCACTTTCCTATTGTCCACTTTCTTATGCTCTATTCTATCAAACTCCTCTATCAAATAATTATCCTCCGCAGCATTTGCTGCATATTTGTCGCCAAGTGCGCCCAATAGCATATCCACCTCATGTACTATATGACCAACACTCTCGTTATATTCGTCCTGTTTAGATCTTTCAAACGCAGCATTTTTAACCTTCAACTTTGCCAAATTATTCCATTCTGCATCAGGACCATAAACCTGCACTCTATCTTGTAGGCTTGCCGTGCCTACATTTCTATTATGCTCATCAAAAAAATACAGCGTATTCAAATCCTCGTAATCATACCGTACCATCAACTGCCGACCCATATAATTTGTGATAAGGTTATGATCATCAATAAAATAGATACGCTCCTGTTCCAATATTTGTAATACCACAATATTATTTCGGATTGTCCATTTACTTCTGCCGCCAAAAAGCAACATAAACTTCCAATTATCCAAGCAAAATACATTCGGTTTTTCGGATTGCTCATGCACCTCGGCTGGGCTACGCTGTTCCTTACTATACTTTCTGCTATAACGACAGCGAGGCGTATTACGGTAACTATCTACCACTTTTATTGTTTCTGCCCAATAAGCCTCCCAGTTCCAACCCTCTTTTGTAGCCTGTTTACGTATTCTATTCAAATACTCGTCACTTTTTCTTGCCGTAATACTCCTACTCGTTATACCATCACCATAGAAATATGGGCTATTTTGATAAAATACATCTTGCAAAGTTTTCCAAAGTCGCTCTTGCTTCGCCTTATGCGATGCTTTATGCACAAAATCCACTTTTACACCCATGTTTTCCAAAAGCACTACAAACGCTTTGAACTCCTCCGTATTATGTCCAGGGAATCTGTCAAATATGATTTGATAAGGCAAATAGCCAGTCCGTTTTACTGCCATACTCAAAGCCGCCATATAACCAATTCTATCTTCTTTCGTATCTATATGTATGCCGACCGCATCGCCTGAGTGTACATCCATTACTACAATTTTCATCAAAAACTCCGCACGTTTTAATACTTTACCATTCACATTCACGTCCTTTTTAAAATCTATCATGTTTATCCTCGTTGCGTCCATCTGCCAGCAGTCGCCAGCAAACAACGCATTTTCTATTGGCACATAACCTTTTAAAATATTCGCTCGCTTACTGTTTTTTCCAAATCTGCCTTCCGCCGTCAGTAATTTCACAATTGGCTTCGCAAAAAAACCATTAAACCAACCATCGCTCGGTATAGCTTTATCTGTCAATTCGCACATACTTATTACTTTTTTCTTTATATTCTCGTTGGTCCAGTTTTCGCCCATACTCCGCAACTGTATCAACCAACCTTTAAGTTCTTTATCATCTGTAAAACTCGCAGCATTCTTATTACCCAACCGTGGCAAATTTAATGTATCACGAATAGAGCTATTCGACGCTTCCAACACCTTGGACTTCAGACGACGATGATTCTGTGGCAAATAAGGAATATCCAATACTTTCACTTCCTTCGCCACCATTTTCCAAAAATCCATACGTTTAATATCTACTTTGCGCTCATTTATTACATTTATGATTGCCTCAGTCGAAGCACAAGCCTTCGTTATTTTTTCCTGATGCTTCTTTTCATAGTCCAAATAAGTGTGTGTATAATCTTTCCAACCTTCCTGTATTGCCTGTACCAATCCTTCCTGTATATTAGTCCGTTCATCTACCACTTTACTCTCTTTAAACAAATCTTCAAGCGTTTTCAAAGTACCCAACTGCATCTGATATTGAGATTGTCCAACGCTCGGTATTCTGTTGTAATCATAAAAAAAATGCTTCTCTTTTCGCATAAATCGCCATGATGCACCATTATCTTTCATTACTTGTTTCTTACTCTGTGCAGGACTTAAGGCATTTTTATAAATAGACCGAGCTTTCCTCAAATATTCTTCTTTCAATAGA
>JANMGN010000464.1:0-4037 GCA_031374645.1 Chitinophagales bacterium
TGATTTGCCGTCTTGCGAGTAACAGCAGCCCTATTGTTTAATTTAAACGTGCAAATTTAATGAAAAATTCAATAAAAATCCTTTTCTCTATTCTATTTATTTCTGCGTTGTCCTTATTTTTATATTCTTGTTTGAAAGAAGATGCTCAAAAACAAAAAAACACAGAAGTAAAAGCAAAATTTACGCCAGAGCTACTCAAATCTACTCTAATAGCCAAAGGTTACACTTTAAGTGCATCAGGTAGAAGCGTAGGCGAAGGCTGCTATGCACCGCCACAAGACCCAAAACAAGATTGCTTTAATATAAACGTTTCTTACGTAACCGCAGTTCCTGCTTATGGAGGTAATCCTGCCTGCGATAGTGTGCATATTAGCTATGAATTAAGAGCTTGTCTCAACCCTGATGGCACTATATCTACTTCTATTTCAGCATTTAATGCACTACCATTGAATGGCTGTACAGCATTGACGGATTATTGGCTATCCTTAAATGATAATAATTTAGAAATAGCATTGAATAGATTTTTTTATCGTGCATCCTTAGATGCAGAGATACTGATTTTAACAGATTTAGCACAATCATTTCAATCATTTCAATCATTTTTCTGCCCTAATTATTCAATACAATCCACTTATTCTGAGGATTTATGCTTCCGCTATTGTGTCAAATTCATAAAAAAACCATTTAAATTCACTGTTAAAAAAGTATTGTGTGGTCGAAAATGCTGCCTTCGTAAAAGGTCATTTTGCCTCAATCCTGATGGTACAGTAGAATATACGGTTCCTGAATTTACGGAAATTGGCGATGATTGTGGTAAAAACCCTATTATAAGTGAGTGCGATGGAAAACTCATTGGCGAGTGTTCCAGAACCTGTGGTCCAAAATAATTTATTCGCTTCACACGAAAGGCTTTTTTTAAGCCCTTCGTTTTTAAAATAATTTAACAATGATAAATATCCCAACAATGAAAAAGTATTTACTTTTACTTTTACTTTTTAGCTACGTTATTATGACGTCACTAATTGCCCAGCCTTTTAAACCCTATATTCCCATCACTTACAAAAACTATACGCCTATTTGGTCGCATTATTCAAAAGTCAATAATTTTTCGGATAATGTAGAAACCTATTTTCAACGACAAATTGAAATCGCCAAAGATGAGAAAGTGTTATATACGCTACATAATATTGCTGATACATTTTATATACAAGGTTTTTTACTTGAAAAAATAGACCTCACAACAGGAAAAACACTTTGGCAAGATCATCTTTTTTCTAATAAAAAAGGAGAGCGAAGCTTAGCAAGTCATTTTACAGTCCAGAATAATAAGCTAAAGTTAGCGATATTCAAAGAAAATCAACCGCCAGGTCCTTTTGTAGGATTTCCTTCATGGTCAAAATCAATCCTGCGCTCTTATACTTACAATGACAATAGTAGTAAAAAAATAGATAGCCTAATTGTAGATCCTTCGGACAAAAAAACGGTCAAATTAGGTGCTTCTTTGGTTGCCTCTCATCTATTCAATAATTCAGATGGTACTTTTGATTATATCAATCATGCGGGTTACACCGACCCTACAGTTTCACAAAGTTTTGCAGGGCTGACCAAAATGGTGCTAAACTCCTCTGGCAATAAAATAGATAGTATTCAAATCCAAATCAATACGCCCAAAATTTATCAATCCGCACGATTATTCAGAAAAACAGACGGTACTTATCAGTTTTTTGTAAATGTACAAAAAATAGACTCTACCAACAAAGAAAATGTGAAACTATATACCTTGGATAAAAATCTTAACATTGTGAAAACGATTGATTTGAGCAATCAATTAAGTACTCCTATTAATGCTATTTATTACCTTGATGACAAGTATTTTATTGTGGGTTTCTTCGATAACAAAACGATAAACGGTGTTTTTAGAGGAAAAGTCAATTATGTCCTTTTCAAACAAGATGGTACAAAGTTGGAAAGCATCACAGATGAATACAACTACTATGATTGCAAAGGAGTACATGTAGCATTGTTAGAAAACAAAACAATGGTAGTGGTGAAGCTATTAAATGAAAAAAATGGGGATAATAAAATTGTTTTTTCTCAATCTGATGGAAAAAATCAACTCTCAGAACTCAAAGCAATAGTAGTACAGGACACAAATATTCAATTTCAAGTATTTCGTAATATTATAGTTACCAAAGAAAACAATATTTTGGTAGGTTGTACTTATGCGCATAAGGCAAATTTATTCGATTCGTCCTGTCCTAAATGGGCAGATTTTACCCTTTTTTCGGGTAAAGATTTAGGTATGGCGACGACTTCAAATACAGAAGCAACAGTGCAAAACGTAACTTTTGACCTTATGCCAAACCCTGCTCAAAATCAACTTAATATCATCAGCGATAGTGAGTTTGACCGAGCAAAAGTCTATGATATTACAGGTCAAATTCGCTTAGATGCCGTGCTTGATGGCACAACACTTGATGTGGAAAGTCTATCAGATGGAATGTACTTTGTAGAATTGTACCAAAATAATAAAAAAATAAGTAGTGCGAAAAAATTTATAAAAATTTAGAAGATGTAAATATCGTATTGAAAGTAGCGCAGCGCACCATAATATTTAATATCTTGGTACGCTGCACTTTTATAAATCTGCCAAATCCCAGAAATACACTTTGAATTTCTTTTTAAAACATAAACGCTACCGCAAACGCCAACACGGTCAGTATCAGTCCAAACATAAATACATTGTAGCAAATGCTCAAATAACGGTATTTTTTTGCCAAAACAACGCCTAAAAAGAAAATATCACGTGACATTGTGCTGTACAACATATCTCGATTGTGTATCATTTTGTTCATTCCCCATTGAAAATCTTTGAGTTCCATATTGTAAAAATTTCCAAAAAACAACAAATTTGCTTTCTGATTCGCAATATCGTCCCGAGTAATATCTCCTTTTGTGATTTTTGGCCGTGTAGAAAGCGTAGCATAAATCATTGAAATCAGGCAAACGACCAAAAAAATCATAGTAGGTACGATTAGTTTTTGATAATCATCGCCCTTCGTAATTTTGGGAACTAAGGTAGAAGCAATTATTGAAATACATATCGTATTGATACTCAGCATCATATTCGCTTTGTGGTCGGCGAGCGCACTGAGGTTATTATGCGTTTGATAAGTCGTTCTGTACATCGTTTCGACACCTCTGCCAAGAGCCTTTTCTTTCGCTATTTTGATGGCTTTTACATCAATTTTTGTGATACCAAGAAGCTCGTTTTTTGTTTCTTGTTGCTTTTGTTCATTCTCAGAAATCTCCTCCACAGTAAGTGCTTCTGCTGGATTAAGACGCATCTTTTGTTTGCGTAACTCCTTGATATTCTTTGCTTTACGCTTGTTGTAAAGCGACTGAGCGATAGGCGTAATGTAAAATTGTTTGAGCAAAAAGCTCAACTCAAAATCGACCCATTCTTCTTCGGTCATCATAATTCCTTTGGTCAAAAGTAACTCTTGACGAATACGGCTACTGCGCTCCCAATAGGTTTTTTTACCCAAATGGCTCATGTCCGCATCACAAAGGATTTTATCGTAAAGCGACTTTGGATTGTGTGGCATTTTAGTTGCTAAAATAGCACTTTGAACGTATTTTAATTTATTTTCGTCGTAAGCAATACCTGTCAGAAAAGCACCTGCATAGTCCGCACTTCGTTCCTCATGTCCCTCTTGTCCTTGGTCATAACCTGTATCATGAAACCATGCTGCGATTTGCAACATCTCCAATTCTCCGCTATTCATATTGAGTTCTTCGCCTATTTCGATAGTCGCTGCCACAACCTGTTGCGTGTGTATTATGTCGTGAAAAACATATTCGGCAGGGAGATGATTTTTGAAAAAATTACTAACATACTCCTTTACAGCTTCTAACGTAGGTATTATATTTTCTTGCATAAATGCTTGATTTTTAGTTTATTATAAACTTTACATACTAAGATTATAAATTATTGTGCAATAATAATGCTATATTTCGAGATAAAAAAATATAGA
>JANMGN010000491.1:0-4881 GCA_031374645.1 Chitinophagales bacterium
CAGCATCACAAGGACTGACATCAACACTTACAGGTTCTACACCTGATATTCAATTAGGTAGTAATGGGACTCCTACTATTATTTCAAATGAGCGAAAGTTTAATTTAGGGAACGCTGGGCAATTACTTTTTGACGGTATCACTATACCTACAACAGGTGGGAGTAGAGATGTTCTTGAATTTCTAAGCACTTCTGTAAACTCTACCAATGCTGAAAAAATAGGAATAAAGTATAATTTTTCGGGTACGTCAGGTACAAGTATTTCTACTTTATACGGAAACGATAAAGGTTTAATATTGAACAGTGATAAAAACGTAAATGTCAATTCGGGGCAAATAGCTATTAATATAAATGGGGTTTCTAATACCTTAGCTATGGGCAAAACAGGTACAACGTTAGGGTTAGATGGTACAGGTGTTTTGACTTTACAAGGGTATGCGACAGGTCAATCACCACCCTTAAATAATACCTTAACTAAATTACTGGCGGTAGATAACTTAGGAATAGTCACTTTAAAAGACGCTACTTCTTTCCCTTACCAACCAACATTGACCGCAGGGACAGGTATCAGTATTTTAAATAATGTTATCAGCAGCACAAGTATAAATACAGATAATCAAACACTTTCAAAACCAACAGCAGGGACTATAAAATTAACTAAATTAAACTCTCCCTCTGACTACATTTATCTTGATAGTGTTTCGACTTTTGTTTCAAAATGGGACGAAATTCCAAGTGGTAATGTGGCTTATCTAAGACCAACCTATAATAGAATAAATGGAGGAGGTTCAGTAAGGGTTGGAATAAACACTCCTTCTAATACAGGAAATACAGAAGCCTTAGAGGTTGTAGGAAATACCAAAACTACAAATTTACAAGTAACATCAGGAGCAGCAACCAACTCAATATTAATTGGAGATGCCTCTGGAAATGCAAGTTGGTCAAATACTTACATAAGCTCAGGAAGTTTTAGTGGAGTAAATACTCCTACAATAAGTATATTAGCAGCAGGTATTGGTCAAGGCGGAGATTTAATAACAGGTACATGGACAAAATTTGGTAATGTAGTAAATGTTAATTTACAGTTTAGGTTACAAATCACAGCCTCAGCAACAGGGGATATTCCTGCAATAATTAAAATTACTAATATAGGCACAGGAGGGTTACCTTTACCTATAAGTCTAACACCATTTGTTCAAGGTACTGTTACAGGCAGCATTGGAACGTTTAAGTCATCAGGAGTTATGAGGGAGTATAATTTATCTCCTAATGCCTTTCAAGGTAGTTTAGTTTTAGGTTGTCCAACAGTTGGGGTAAGTGGGAATGTTTATTTAGCTTGTTCTTTTTCTTATACATTAAATTAAAAAGGATTACAAGTCCTTATAACAATAGAATAATAATATGTATTCAGTTACCGTAGAAAATCAAAGTAGGCTTGGAATAGATTACCTCGTAACCACTTATTTTAAAGATGGCAAAGTCGTACGATGTAGCTATGAAATAGTTGAGGGAATAAACAAGCAGAAACAAATCAATGAACTGATGCTGCTAAAATCATTAGCAGAACAGAAGTTAAATTTACTCCAAAAAATATGAACATTTTTTTATCTGAAATAGATTTGATTACAGAATTTTCGATAGAAAATCTTGAACTGGTTTTGTGTTATGGCAAACAAGGTAAGGTCTGTAGTAAGGTATCAGGCTTTCATATATCGGATAAACCTCCCTATAATATTGTTTTATTTGGAGATGATTTATCTATTTCAATACCATTTAAAGCATTTAACAATCATTTTGATAGCTATCAATTACTCACAGCCTATCTAAATGAACGCATACTTTTGCAGACTAAAAGAGAATATATTGCAGATGTTCTTAATACAAATAATATGTCTGAACAAGACTTAAATGATGCTTTTCTAACTTTGAAAAAAGCATCAGGAATTAACCTTATTTATTAATTTTTTTTATTTACATAAACAATTTTTTATTATGAAGGATTCTAAATTCTTATCATGGATCGGGCAGCTATTTAGCTACCTTGTACAATTGATCACAGGCTCAAAAGATGAGCTTTCTCGTGCCATTGCACAACAAACGAAAGAGGCTGTTGAAGCCACAAGTGCGGCAGCGCAAGCTGTTCAAACCTCCATTGCTGATTCTAAATCTGCTGTTACGGAATCAGTCGCTCAGATGGGTAGCAATGTTATCCAAGCCGTGAATGAGCGCAGTAATCAGACTGCTCAATCGCTCGAAGCTGTAAACTCAAAATTAGACACAATTGCAACCGTCGAAAGCGATGACGAGCTTAGAAAGTCGTTACAGGTTTACTTACCTGAAGACTTAAAAAGTCGTTTTAATTGGTAGTGAATAGTGAAAAACCGCTTTACTCCGTAAGGCGTTTTTTTTTGTTGTACAAAATAGTTAAAAAAACGAGGCAATTATTAATTTTTTTAAAATAAAAGTACAAAATAGATGAAGAAGAAGATTTTTAGAACATTCGGGAAAACTCCGATTAGTTACTACGGCGGTAAGCAAAATATGGTCAAGCATATACTACCCTTAATTCCAGACCACAAAATATATACGGAAGCGTTCTTAGGTGGTGCAGCAGTATTTTTCGCAAAAAAACCATCAGAACACGAATGTGTTAATGATTTAAACACTTCATTAATAACATTTTATCGGGTGCTGTCGTCTGATTTTGGCATTTTGAGAAAGTTGATATTAGAAACGCCAGCGAGTAGAAAGGTACATAGAGATGCAGCCTTTGTTCTCAATTATCCCGAACACCACGACCAGATAAAAGTCGCTTGGGCGTTATGGGTACAGACCAATATGAGCTTTTCGTCTTCTATCCTTAAAGGATATGCTTACGACTTATCAGGCTCGACAACTAAAAAAATTACAAACAAAAAAATAGCTTTTACGAGTGCTTTAAAGAAGCGTTTAGATAAAGTTGATATTGAGTGTAATGATGCAGTAAAGGTTATTCAATCTCGTGACACCGTAGATACGTTTCACTACATAGACCCTCCTTATTACAATAGCAACATGGGGCATTATGATGGCTATACAGTGGAAGACTACGAGAAATTATTAACTGCGTTAAGTACCTGTAAAGGTAAATTTTTACTCAGTTCTTATGATAGTGAGTTGTTACAAAAATACGTAAAAGATAATGGTTGGTATCAGCAAAAATTTGAAAAAAGAATTGCTGTAAGTTCTAAAACCAATAAATTAAAAACAGAAGTTTTAACAGCTAATTACATGATTTAAACAAAAAGGCGATACAATAATGTGTCGCCTTTTTATGTTATTTTTTATGTACATTTCGTTTTTCGGATTAATCATTAATACTTCCTTCTCGAATACTCTGATATAAAAAATGAAAATTTCCAACCGCACTATTGATAGGTTTTGAACTTGTATTTGTTACGAGTGAATCATTCGTTTGTGCTTGTGAAAAAAGCGGTAAAAATATGATAATCAGCGTTTTATATATTTTTAAAAACATTTTTTTGTTTGAAAATAACTTAATTGAAAATAGATAATTGCTACTTTATTTTGTGTAAAATTCTTATTTCCAGCGCATTAAAGTCCTTTCCTTTGGAAAGGATTTAGGATAGGTCTGGTCTGAGTTTTTTATTATTTACTCAAATGATAAAAACGCCAATTTAAAGTGATAGCGGCAAAAGCCAAAGCGACCACAAAAGCATACCAAACGCCATCTACGCCGTAGCCCATTTTAAATGCTAAAAAGTAAGACAATGGAATCCACAGCAAAATATAAGCGGCAAAAGTAATCAAAGCAGGAAGTTTTACATCTTGAACGCCTCGTAGCAAACCAGAACCGACGCATTGCGCACCGTCAAAAAGCTGAAAAATAGCCGCTATTATTATCAATCTTATCGTAACAGCTTGAACATCAGCATCTTCGATGCCGTATAGACTTGCAAATTTTTCTCTAAAAAGAATTAATAATCCAGCGCAAGCAATCATCACGACTAAGCCTACTATCATAGCAGCTTTTCCTGCATTGAAAATTCCTTTTTGGTCTTTGCGCCCAAAAGCCTCGCCTACACGTACGCTACCTGCAACAGAAATACCCAACATAATCGTAAATGTTCCTGAAGCCATGTTCATTGCAATCTGATGTGCAGAGCGATTGACACTCGCATCTGGTAACCAACCTATTACAATTACAGCTCCTGCAAAGGCTGCTACTTCAAAAAAAAGTTGCAATCCCATCGGAATTCCTAAGCGGATTAATTCTATAAGATATTGATAATCAAATTTTTGTAAATTTAAAAGCGGTTTTATACTTTTATTCAAATAAACAACTGCCAGCATAATAAGCATCATAATCGTACGGCTTATGAGTGTTGCCCAAGCCGAACCAATCAAGCCAATATTGGGAAATCCAAATTTGCCAAATACCAAACCTATATTTAAAAAAGTATTTAAAAATAAACCCAAAATAGAAATAATCATACCTACATTGGTACGCTCCATGCCATCAAAAAAGCCTTTCGTAGCCGTAAAAACACAAGCAGGAATAGTTGATATAGCGAGTATCCACATGAAAGGAATCGCAGCATTTACGTCCGCTTCGGGTTGTCCCAAA
Organism: Chitinophagales bacterium; assembly: GCA_031374645.1. Classification (GTDB taxonomy): domain Bacteria; phylum Bacteroidota; class Bacteroidia; order Chitinophagales; family Saprospiraceae; genus CANHEE01. The sequence goes on from JANMGN010000491.1 coordinate 4,628, forward strand.
TAAGGAATAAACCAAGACGAAATATAAACCAAAAGACCAACGCCAACGCCTTGCACAAGTCCTGCATAGATGCTCGCTCGAAGCAATTGTTTGATGTCGTTTTCATTTTCTGCACCACGAGCCTCAGCAACTACCGCAGGTATCGGATTCAATGACCCAAAACCAATTATAGCTATCAAAATATAACAATTGCTTGCCAACGCTGCTGCCGAAAGACTTTCTTTTCCCAAATGCCCAACCACCATATTGTCGAT
>JANMGN010000492.1:0-3217 GCA_031374645.1 Chitinophagales bacterium
CAGCATCACAAGGACTGACATCAACACTTACAGGTTCTACACCTGATATTCAATTAGGTAGTAATGGGACTCCTACTATTATTTCAAATGAGCGAAAGTTTAATTTAGGGAACGCTGGGCAATTACTTTTTGACGGTATCAATTCTGCAAATTGGGGTAATGGTGCAATACGTAATATAATTACCTTTAAGAATACAGGTTCAATGTCTGGCGGAGATGGAGATGGGGTAGGGATAAAGTGGGATATGACAGGTGCGGCAGGTAACGCTGTACATACAATTTTGGGGAGCGATAATAATTTAAGAATACAATCTAACGCCTATGTAAGTATTGCAGGAAGTAACTCTCAAATTTTAGTAACACCAACAGGAGTTTCTTTAACAAACCCTTCTCCTACAAGTGCTTTTGGAGTTTCTTTAAACAGAGTAAATTTCTTTAATTACGGAAGTAACAGAAATGATGGAACACCAAGCTCAATAGCGTGGTTTGATGGAAACGGACAGATGAATAGAAGTCCCTTGACTACTCTACCTTTTCAAAGTCCATTGACATCAGGAACGGGGATTTCTATTGTAAACAGTGTCGTCACAAATACTTTACCAAATATAACGGAAACGGCAGCGCAAACACCTTTTACTCCAATTGCAGCGTCGAGTACGCAGGTTGGTAATAATGCTACGAATGTGCAAGATGCGATTTCAAATATTCAAACGGAGTTAAAAAACAGTTCGCAAAAAACAGTAATTGTAGCAGCATCATACCTTATTGATGAGGTAGTAGATGCGTCGGGCTCAACTTTCGCAAACCCTAAACCTTTGACAAGGTTTTTATTTCCTCCACATTTGGTTGGGAAAAAAGTAACAAACATTTCTGCCATTTTAGGTTCAACCAACGCAGGAGCAAATGATACTTTTTCGTTTGGGTTCAATTCACTTGGCGGAGGGAATTTTCTAAATTACGCAGTAACCACAAGTGGAGTAAATATAAACGGTGCTAATTTAGGTGTTATCAACAATACAACGATAACGCCGGGTTTAACCTTTGTAGTAGGGATCTTTCCAACATCAAGTGGAATTGTTTATAAAGGACTAAACGTACTAATAACCGTAGAATAAAATTTTAAACTTAATATACAATGAATACTTGTACCGTAGAATCAACATCTATTTTAGGGGTAGAATATTTGAAAATTACTTTTTATAAAGACGGAGTTATCATAAAATCCCAGTATTTAGAGAAAAACAAAATCAATGTACAAAAAATGCTAAATGATTATATTCTTATACAAAATTTCTCAAATCAAATGATTAACGAACTCAAAAAATTATAGTATGCAGGTAGTAATTACACAAAAAGTGAAAGAGTTTATTATTGAAAGTTCTATTTTATACTTAGAATATGGAAGGACTGGCAGTATATATGGGAGTATAGAATCGTATTCTATTACCGATATGATGCCGCCTGTAATAAATTTGACACTTAGTTTTCAAGTTGTAACAATAAATTGGAGTTCTTTAAGTCATAAATTTGATAACATTGAAGAACTTAAACGGTATCTTTCTAATAATTGTAGCTCTAAGTCTCGTGCAGCGCAAGAAAATAATCAAAATATATACCCTTTAGAGGATAGTATCAGTCAGGCTGATTTTAAAGAATTACACTCTAAAATTGAAAATATTATCGGCGAAAAAATTATTTATTAACCATTTTTTATTTATTAACCATTTTTTATTATGAAAAATTTTAAGTTTTATCTTTGGATTGCGCAGATGTTTGCGTATGCTTACGCCAAAATTAACGGCGTTCAAACTACCGTAGAAACTGCGGAAAAAAATACCAAAACGACTATTGAAGCTGGCACACAGACCGTAACGGAGGCTATCAAAACTTCTGAAAAAAGTGTTCTTGAAGCGCAACAAACTGCGAACCAGAATCTGAATCAATTGGTGGCTCAGAACAGTGCGAGCGTTCAAAAAAGCGTAGATGAGCTTTTAAGCAAATTCAATGCGGATGATACGCAGTTTTTGGAGAAGGCGAGCGAGCCCCTTCCTGACGAATTGAAAGAAAAATTACGAGAGTTGTTTAAGGTCTAATTTTGCAAAACGGCAGCATTAAGGTAGCTTATTACTGAGCAAAAAAACGAGGAGTATTTATTTTTTAATAATATTTCAACAGTTATTTTATGCAGCCAAATAAAGGAAAAATAAGAGTTTATGGTAAAACTCCGATAAGCTACTATGGTGGCAAACAGTTAATGGTTACAACCATTCTTCCATTAATACCACCACATAAAATTTATACCGAAGCATTTTTTGGAGGTGCTGCAATATTTTTTGCAAAACAACCATCAGAAGTAGAGGTAGTAAATGATTTGAACGGTGCTTTAATTACATTTTATCAAGTATTAGTTTCAGATTTTGCAATCCTGCGTAAGCTCATTATTGAAACACCAGCAAGTCGCAAGATACACCGTGAAGCCGCTTTCGTATTAAAATACCAAGAGCATCATGATAAAGTCAAAATTGCTTGGGCTTTATGGGTACAAACCAATATGAGTTATTCGTCATCAATTGGAAAAGGTTATGCTTATGACTTATCAGGTTCAACGACACGAAAGATTGATAATAAGCGAATTGCTTTTACAAATGGTTTAAAAAAGAGGTTAGATAGAGTGGATATAGAATGTAACGATGCGTTAAAAGTGATACAGTCACGTGATACTTCTGATACATTTCACTACATTGACCCTCCTTATTTTAACTCTAATTGTGGGCATTACGAAGGCTATACATTTGAGGATTTTGAGCAATTACTTATATTATTGACTACACTAAAAGGCAAATTTTTACTTAGCTCTTATGATAGCGATTTGCTTAAAATGTTTGTAGAAAAATATGGTTGGCATCAGCAAAAAATTACAAAAAGGGTAGCGGTAACGAAGAATACAGATAAAATGAAAACAGAGGTTTTAACTGCTAATTACGTCATTTAAACAGTTTTTAAATTATAAAAAAGTGCTACAATAATGTAAATTATTATAGCACTTTTTTTATTAAAATTTGTAATTTTGCGCTCTAATAACTCAATATTTTTTTGCACATTTGGATTTGCGGATTATTAAAAATTTAGTATTTTTATTCTGCTAAGTAATGATTAAAAAATAAGTTATAACAAATAGGCTTATAAAATTTGCCTTGTTTTATTTAATAGTAGTAAG
>JANMGN010000510.1:0-4135 GCA_031374645.1 Chitinophagales bacterium
ACCCCGAACTGGTGCAAGGCGGAATCAACGACGTGAGCAACTCCGCCACTTCTGAAGGGCGCTGGATTCCCACCACGTCGGTCGATCAATATGCAGCAACCATGTTGCGCTGGTGGGGCCTGGCCGATGGGCAGCTCAATGCGGTGCTGCCGAATTTGGCGAACTTTGGGGCGCACACTTGTTAGGTTCATATGTCACAGAATTGTGTGCTTATATCGTCGGCGCTCGTAATTTAGAAACGACTGGTCACGAAATGTTAAAAGCGATACACCCGCATCCTACAATGAGCGAGGCGGTTATGGAAGCCACAGCAGCAGCTTACGGAGAGGTCATACATCTTTAAAATTAGTGTTTTTTTATAAAAAAAGCCTACAAAACACTCGTTTTGTAGGCTTTTTTTGAAATATTAAACGGGAGGCATACTAATTTTTTTTGTCAAAATTTCTAAACACGATTTAGCCAAGCCGTAGCTTAGCTCTACTTTATATCACAATATTTACCATTCTACCTTTTATAAAAATAACTTTTTTGACAGGTTGTCCTTCAATCCATTTTTGTATTTTTTCATTTCCTTGTACAGCAGTTTCTACACTCGCTTGGTCAGTATCCGCTGGAAAAGACATGGTGTCACGTAGTTTTCCGTTTATACTGATTGGATATTCTACGGTATCTGAAACCAAATACGCCTCATTGTGCGTAGGGTAGAGCTGATGATGCACGCTTGGTTCGTTGCCCAAAAGTGACCATAGTTCTTCTGCGGTATAAGGTGCAAACGGAGCTAAAAGTATTGCTATCTCTCTCAAAATCAAACGTTTAGAACAATTTAATCGCTTCAACTCGTTGATACATTTCATGAAATTAGAAACGCAAGTATTGAGTGAAAAACGTTCAATATCGTTTGTTACATCTTTGATACATTGGTGCAAAACTTTCAGTTCGTCTTTGGTAGGTTCAGCATCTGTAAGTAACGATTTTGACGTATTAAGATCATAAAATAAACTCCATAATTTTCTTAAAAAACCACTTGTGCCGCTGATTCCGTTGGTATCCCAAGGTTTTGCTTGCTCAATTGGGCCTAAAAACATCTCAAACATACGGAAACAATCTGCACCGTATTTTTCCACCATAACATCAGGATTTACAACATTATATTTCGATTTCGACATTTTCTCCACATCTGCACTACACGTAAATTTCTTATCAGCGTTTAGTTTAAAATTGGCATTTTTAAACTGCAACATTCCCATCGCTTTGTTGGTATTCAAAACGTCATTTTCAACAATATTCACATCAACGTGAAGTTTTGTAACCGCTTCTGGCGAATATTTACTCAATAAATCATAAGAAATGTACAATTGTTCTACTTCTGGATTATTTTCATTTTGAATAAAATCCTCTTTACTATCCAATGCAGCTTGTACTTTTTTAGCCACCAAATTTGGCTCGTTTATTACTTCTGCCAACTCTTCATTGGTCAAAATCAATAACCGTTTTCCGTCAGCAGTTGCTTTTTTGCGTTTACGCTCTATTTTATCTAATTTTTTGTAAGAAATAACTTCTATTACCAAATTGCTATGTTCAAAACCAATATCATATTTTGATTCTTCATCAATATCTGACATGGTTTCAAATCTTGGTTTTAAATCTCCAAAATGTGGATTCAAAACTTTAAACATCAAATATTCTTCAAAAAAACGCTCTTTTGCTCGATAAACAAAATTTGAACGTCCTTGAATCATACCTTGATTAATTAATTTTTTGGCATATTCACGCTCAGGAACTAAGCCCATATCGTATAAAAAATGATTCCAAAAGCGGCTATACAACAAGTGACCTGTTGCGTGTTCTGAGCCGCCAACGTACAAATCCACTGATTTCCAATAGTTTATGGCTTCTTTTGAGGCAAATTCTTGCTCGTTTTTGCTATCCATATAGCGATACCAATACCAAGATGAACCCGCCCAACCTGGCATAGTCGAGAGTTCATATTTCCAACCTTTTGCTCTACCGAGTGGTGGTTCGCCTGTTTCTGTGGGCAAATATTTATCTACATTTGGCAAAATCAAAGGCAACTCGCTTTCCTCTATCAAATACGGAATATCGCCTTTGAAATAAATGGGAACTGGCTCGCCCCAATAACGCTGACGGCTAAAAATAGCATTTCTCAAACGAAATTGCGTCTTTCCTTTTCCAATTTTACGCTTTTCCAATTCCGCAATCAATACATTGGTTGCCGTTTTATAATCCAAACCATTGATGAGGTCAGAGTTGATGTATTTGCCTTCTTTGGTGTTATCGGCTTGCGTTTCCATGTCTTTTTGGGCATCTAAAACTGGAATAATGGGCAAGTCAAAATGCTTCGCAAAATTCCAATCTCGTTGATCTCCCGAAGGAACGCCCATGACTGCGCCTGTCCCATAACCAGCCAAAACATAGTCCGCAATGTATATCGGAACTTCCTGATTATTGAATGGATTTACGACATAACTGCCTGTAAATGCGCCACTTATACGTTTGGTTTCGCTCATTCTATCAATTTCAGAACGAGAAGCCGCCCAGGCTTGATAGTTTTCTACCTCGTCTTTTTGGACAGCAGTTGTCAATGAAGCGACCAATTCATGCTCGGGTGCAAGCACCATAAAACTCACGCCATAAATCGTATCTATACGGGTCGTGAAAACTTCAATACTTTCTGTTTTATCAAGAACTTTGAACGATACGGAAGCTCCGATTGAGCGACCAATCCAATTGCGTTGTTGCTCTTTCAAAGAATCCGACCAATCCACTTCTGTCAAACCATCTAATAATCTGTCGGCATACGCAGTGATGCGCATAGACCATTGTTTCATGCGTTTTTGAACAACAGGATGTCCGCCACGCTCCGAAACACCATCTTTTATTTCGTCATTTGACAAAACCATTCCGAGAGCAGGGCAAAAATTAACCATACTTTCGTTCGGGAAAGTCAAACGATATTTCATCAAAAGCATTTGTTGTGCTTCTTCACTCATCTTGTTCCAATCTTCGGCAGAGAAATCTGGCGTATCATCATCACAAGCGGCTTTGATGTTGTTGTTTCCTTCTTTTGAAAAAATACTAACTAAGTCACTGATTAACAGTGCTTTATTTTGATTTTTGTCGTAATAATGCTTAAACAATTGCATGAAAATCCACTGTGTCCACTTGTAGTAAGCTGGCTCAGAAGTACGGATTTCACGGCTCCAGTCATAACTAAAACCGATTTTTTTCAACTGTTTTATGTACGTATTGATGTTGGTTTCGGTTGTTACAGCAGGATGTTGTCCTGTTTGAATAGCATATTGTTCGGCAGGCAAGCCAAAACTATCGAAGCCAACAGGGTGTAAAACATTGAAACCTTTGAGCCTTTTGTAGCGTGCAAAAATATCCGAAGCGATGTAACCCAACGGGTGACCTACGTGCAAACCTGCGCCCGAAGGGTAAGGGAACATATCCAAAACATAGAATTTTGGCTTTTCGCCACCATTTTCTACCTTATAAGTTTGGTTTTCCTCCCAATACTTATTCCATTTTTCCTCAATATTTCTTGGATTGTATTCCATAACCGAATTTTATATATTTACTATTTTCAAAAAGAAGCGCAAAGGTAAGTTTTTTTTGTATAAAATGCTTGTTTTGTGTATTTTTTTGATGAAATTCAAAGAAAAAGCATACATCTTGGAGGATATATGCTTTTTTAATGTGCTATTTATTCGCCCCTTACCGCCATAACTCTATCTTCATATCATCTATGAAAATCAAACGATTACTCGGACTCCAAATGTACACATTTACATCGTCTGTTTCTTCGATATTTTTAGGAACTTTTACGTAGAAGTAAGCCTCGCCCCATTCTTCGGCGCTGCCTGTATGCCAAAAATTAAAATCTTTATTACCTATAAATGATGAAATATGAAGTGGACGATTTTTAATATCCTTCCCATCAGGTTTTTTAAACGTACAAACTATCATCGGAACAAGCCAACGGGTGCTTTCTCTGTCTTTTTCGTAAAAAAAGCCTTTTACGCTTACTTTTATAAAATCTCCCTTTTTGATATTGTTCTTTCCAATATTTATAGAGGTTGTTAAATCATAAACTGTGGTCATTTTGTAGCAG
>JANMGN010000537.1:0-6474 GCA_031374645.1 Chitinophagales bacterium
AAACGACGTTGTTTCTCGTCTAATTGACGTAGATAATGGCGTTCAAAATCACTTATTTCTATTTTAGGTATATCGCATTTTTTCATACCGCAAAGCTAATTTTTTTTCTTAATACGACCAACTTATTTTTTACACGTTACTATGCGAATTAAACGCATTAATTTAATTTTAACGAAGTAAAACGATTAAATAAGATTTATATTTTATAGTTTAATTTTTCTCCTAATAATTATAGTTATGTTAAATAAAGTGTTGAATGTAAAATGCAAAATGATAAATCATGTAGCGTATTCATCATTTTGCATTATACATTTCTTAGTTATTGCAAAAAAGTTGTACTTTTGTCACTCAAAAGTTATTTAAAATCTTTATGAAAAATTTACCAATAGGCATACAGACTTTCGAGCGTATTCGCAGCGGCAATTACATCTATGTTGATAAGACAGAATTTGTGTACGAAGTAGCACAGAATAGTGCAAGTTATTTTCTTTCTCGACCACGTCGGTTCGGGAAATCCTTGTTTTTGAATACGTTAAAATCATTGTTTCAAGGTAAAAAAGACTTATTTGAAGGACTTTGGATAGCTGATAAATGGGATTTTTCTAAGGTTCATCCTGTTATTCATTTTTCTTTTGATAAAATGGACAATAAGATTTTGGAAGAATCTATTTCAAGTGTAATCAATACTCATGCGTTAAATTTTGAAGTTTCATTAATCGAAAATGGTGTGAAAAACCGTTTTCAGGAGTTGTTGGTAAAAGTAAGTGCAAAACATGGCGAAGTTGTACTTCTAATTGACGAATACGACAAGCCAATCATAGAGTTTTTAGAGTTTGAGGAAAGTGGAATTTATACCAAAGCGATTGAAAATCAGAAAATTATGAAACAATTTTATTCTGTTTTGAAAGCGAGTGAGGAGCATTTGCGTTTGACTTTTATCACAGGTGTTTCCAAATTTACGAAAGTTTCCGTTTTTTCAGATTTAAACCATTTACAAGATATTTCTTTAAATGAGCGATTTGCTAATATTGTTGGTTACACACAAAGCGAGGTAGAATACTATTTTGAAGCGCATATTCAAAGTGTTGAACAAAAACTTAAAATGAGCCATCAAGATTTATTAGCTAAAATGAAAATTTGGTACAACGGTTTTAGTTGGAACGCAGAAACAACGCTCTATAACCCTTTTGGATTACTTAACTTTTTTAGCAATAAAGATTTCCGCAACTACTGGTTTTCAACAGGAACGCCTACTTTTTTATTGAACCAAATGAAAATACAGAACATTTATGATGTAGAAAATACCCGTATTGACATAGAAAGCATAGAAAGTTATGACATCAATAACCTTAATCTGATTTCTTTATTGTTCCAAACGGGTTACTTGACTATCAAAGAAATGGACGGTAGAAAACTGTTATTGGATTATCCGAACCAAGAAGTTCGGGAAAGTATGTACCGTTTTATGATAGATGGACTTGCGCCAAATCCGCAACGAATTTACACAATAGGTACAATAGAAGACTTGAAAAAAGCATTTTTGACAGCAGATTTAGCGACTGTTCGTAGTATCATAAGTTCTTTATTATCAGATTTACCTTACGAAGTGTATGACAAAAAATCAGAAGGTTTGTACCATGGATTACTTCATTTTATGTTTAGTTTGTTGGGCGTTTATATCAAAAGTGAAGTGCATAGCTCCCGAGGTCGTGCAGATAGTGTGGTGGAAACGGCAACGCACGTCTATATTTTTGAGTTCAAATTTAACAAAGCAGCTGCCGAAGCGATGCAACAAATCAAAGATAAAAATTACGCTTCTAAATACGAAAACTCAGGAAAAATTACCGTTGGAATTGGTGTAAATTTCAAAACTGCTGATAAAGAAATAAATGAGTGGGAAGTGGAGAATTTGTAAAAAATACTTGAACTTAAATGTTCATTTTAATATTACTGTACAGATTTAAAAAGAGAGTTTTTTTTAGGCTGCAAAGTGGCTAAAAACTTTCTCATTTGAAATACATTTGAGATAGTTGCTTTCAATTGAAATAACCCTTGTCTAAAAATAGAAGTCGCTCTACCTATAACTCCTGATTTATATTTTTTATTTTTGCTTTTTAACTTATTTTTCTTGTCACAAATTATTCCTTTACATACGGCTAAAATATAAAGAACTATTACGATGGCAATGATAAATTGAATTTTGTGTATTTTCTTAAACCCTATATCTTCAATGTCGAATCCATTGGATTTTAACTGCTTAAAACAATGCTCAATTTTCCATCTTTGTTGATATTTTTTACCAACTCTATTTTTATCTAAAATATTGGTAATCAAGAAGATAATAGGGTCTTTTATTGATTCTTCGTGGTGTTTGTTTTTCCAAAATTCAATTCTAAATACTTGATTACCCAAACAAATAATAGCCTGAGCATACCCTTTTTTCAATGCTTTTTTAGCGCATTTTTCGTACAATTCAGCATCAATATTCAGCTCATTGACTTTGCTTTTATACATTTTTTTGCGAAGTCGAATGATAAAATTAATGCCCTGTGCATCCAAAAACTGAAACCATAATGTACCTATGAATTCTCTGTCTGCTAAAAGTACTTTACCTCGTAAATCGTAGTAAAGTAGTGCTTTTTTCATAAAGGCTATTCGAACCGATTCACTTAAGACACCTTCATGTCGGTATATTTTAAAAAAAATAGGGACTGCAACTCCTTGAAAATCAGCAGTTAATACTAAAACATGGATAGCATAAGAGCCAAAATTCCATTCTGTGCCATCAACATGCAACGTATCAATATTGCCCCAAATATGAGATACCGCCCAACGTAGTAAATCTATCCAAATGCGACTTGGCGCACAGGTTTCTACACAGCGAATTAATTTTTTATAATAACTTTCTAGCTTTAAATCACTGTTTTTCAACACATTAGATAAGTCATCTTTTAGCTTATTGAAATTAACAGTACGACTTACCAAAATGGCACTTAACAATAATTCTATACTTTTTAGGACACTTTTTTTATAATGTCCAGGAATTGTTGTAATTTTGTCTGATAGTGGATGAAGCATTTTATTTTTAATTGTTGCAAATCAAAAGTAACGCTTTTTCCACTATTTTATACTCTTTTTTAAATTTGTACAGTAATATTGTTCATTTTATTTTTTTAGAAATAAATTTTAAAGGATTTTTTCATCTGAGTAAAAAAACTTAAAAGAGCGCAACATTTTAAAATGTTGCGCTCTTTTAAGTTTTTTTACTCAGATGAAAAAATCCTTTAAAATTTATTTCTAAAAAAATAAAATGAACAATATTACTGTACAAATTTAAAAAAGAGTATAAAATAGTGGAAAAAGCGTTACTTTTGATTTGCAACAATTAAAAATAAAATGCTTCATCCACTATCAGACAAAATTACAACAATTCCTGGACATTATAAAAAAAGTGTCCTAAAAAGTATAGAATTATTGTTAAGTGCCATTTTGGTAAGTCGTACTGTTAATTTCAATAAGCTAAAAGATGACTTATCTAATGTGTTGAAAAACAGTGATTTAAAGCTAGAAAGTTATTATAAAAAATTAATTCGCTGTGTAGAAACCTGTGCGCCAAGTCGCATTTGGATAGATTTACTACGTTGGGCGGTATCTCATATTTGGGGCAATATTGATACGTTGCATGTTGATGGCACAGAATGGAATTTTGGCTCTTATGCTATCCATGTTTTAGTATTAACTGCTGATTTTCAAGGAGTTGCAGTCCCTATTTTTTTTAAAATATACCGACATGAAGGTGTCTTAAGTGAATCGGTTCGAATAGCCTTTATGAAAAAAGCACTACTTTACTACGATTTACGAGGTAAAGTACTTTTAGCAGACAGAGAATTCATAGGTACATTATGGTTTCAGTTTTTGGATGCACAGGGCATTAATTTTATCATTCGACTTCGCAAAAAAATGTATAAAAGCAAAGTCAATGAGCTGAATATTGATGCTGAATTGTACGAAAAATGCGCTAAAAAAGCATTGAAAAAAGGGTATGCTCAGGCTATTATTTGTTTGGGTAATCAAGTATTTAGAATTGAATTTTGGAAAAACAAACACCACGAAGAATCAATAAAAGACCCTATTATCTTCTTGATTACCAATATTTTAGATAAAAATAGAGTTGGTAAAAAATATCAACAAAGATGGAAAATTGAGCATTGTTTTAAGCAGTTAAAATCCAATGGATTCGACATTGAAGATATAGGGTTTAAGAAAATACACAAAATTCAATTTATCATTGCCATCGTAATAGTTCTTTATATTTTAGCCGTATGTAAAGGAATAATTTGTGACAAGAAAAATAAGTTAAAAAGCAAAAATAAAAAATATAAATCAGGAGTTATAGGTAGAGCGACTTCTATTTTTAGACAAGGGTTATTTCAATTGAAAGCAACTATCTCAAATGTATTTCAAATGAGAAAGTTTTTAGCCACTTTGCAGCCTAAAAAAAACTCTCTTTTTAAATCTGTACAGTAATATTAAAATGAACATTTAAGTTCAAGTATTTTTTACAAATTCTCCACTTCCCACTCATTTATTTCTTTATCAGCAGTTTTGAAATTTACACCAATTCCAACGGTAATTTTTCCTGAGTTTTCGTATTTAGAAGCGTAATTTTTATCTTTGATTTGTTGCATCGCTTCGGCAGCTGCTTTGTTAAATTTGAACTCAAAAATATAGACGTGCGTTGCCGTTTCCACCACACTATCTGCACGACCTCGGGAGCTATGCACTTCACTTTTGATATAAACGCCCAACAAACTAAACATAAAATGAAGTAATCCATGGTACAAACCTTCTGATTTTTTGTCATACACTTCGTAAGGTAAATCTGATAATAAAGAACTTATGATACTACGAACAGTCGCTAAATCTGCTGTCAAAAATGCTTTTTTCAAGTCTTCTATTGTACCTATTGTGTAAATTCGTTGCGGATTTGGCGCAAGTCCATCTATCATAAAACGGTACATACTTTCCCGAACTTCTTGGTTCGGATAATCCAATAACAGTTTTCTACCGTCCATTTCTTTGATAGTCAAGTAACCCGTTTGGAACAATAAAGAAATCAGATTAAGGTTATTGATGTCATAACTTTCTATGCTTTCTATGTCAATACGGGTATTTTCTACATCATAAATGTTCTGTATTTTCATTTGGTTCAATAAAAAAGTAGGCGTTCCTGTTGAAAACCAGTAGTTGCGGAAATCTTTATTGCTAAAAAAGTTAAGTAATCCAAAAGGGTTATAGAGCGTTGTTTCTGCGTTCCAACTAAAACCGTTGTACCAAATTTTCATTTTAGCTAATAAATCTTGATGGCTCATTTTAAGTTTTTGTTCAACACTTTGAATATGCGCTTCAAAATAGTATTCTACCTCGCTTTGTGTGTAACCAACAATATTAGCAAATCGCTCATTTAAAGAAATATCTTGTAAATGGTTTAAATCTGAAAAAACGGAAACTTTCGTAAATTTGGAAACACCTGTGATAAAAGTCAAACGCAAATGCTCCTCACTCGCTTTCAAAACAGAATAAAATTGTTTCATAATTTTCTGATTTTCAATCGCTTTGGTATAAATTCCACTTTCCTCAAACTCTAAAAACTCTATGATTGGCTTGTCGTATTCGTCAATTAGAAGTACAACTTCGCCATGTTTTGCACTTACTTTTACCAACAACTCCTGAAAACGGTTTTTCACACCATTTTCGATTAATGAAACTTCAAAATTTAACGCATGAGTATTGATTACACTTGAAATAGATTCTTCCAAAATCTTATTGTCCATTTTATCAAAAGAAAAATGAATAACAGGATGAACCTTAGAAAAATCCCATTTATCAGCTATCCAAAGTCCTTCAAATAAGTCTTTTTTACCTTGAAACAATGATTTTAACGTATTCAAAAACAAGGATTTCCCGAACCGACGTGGTCGAGAAAGAAAATAACTTGCACTATTCTGTGCTACTTCGTACACAAATTCTGTCTTATCAACATAGATGTAATTGCCGCTGCGAATACGCTCGAAAGTCTGTATGCCTATTGGTAAATTTTTCATAAAGATTTTAAATAACTTTTGAGTGACAAAAGTACAACTTTTTTGCAATAACTAAGAAATGTATAATGCAAAATGATGAATACGCTACATGATTTATCATTTTGCATTTTACATTCAACACTTTATTTAACATAACTATAATTATTAGGAGAAAAATTAAACTATAAAATATAAATCTTATTTAATCGTTTTACTTCGTTAAAATTAAATTAATGCGTTTAATTCGCATAGTAACGTGTAAAAAATAAGTTGGTCGTATTAAGAAAAAAAATTAGCTTTGCGGTATGAAAAAATGCGATATACCTAAAATAGAAATAAGTGATTTTGAACGCCATTATCTACGTCAATTAGACGAGAAACAACGTCGTTT
>JANMGN010000555.1:0-3981 GCA_031374645.1 Chitinophagales bacterium
TTTACTTTTTCTTTTATTTTCTACTTTTTCGACCAATACTTTTGCAAAACATATCATTGGCGGTATCATCACGTATGAGTACAAAGACAATGGTGTTTATACTTTTACGATGAAAATATACCGAGATTGTAATGGTGGCGGAGCTGTTTTAGATGGAGATTCGGGAGATCCCAGCCTTAATGCAAAAGCTGCTTATATTACTATTTATGAAGAAAGTAATGGTTCTTTTATACTGAGAAATAAGTTAGATGTTCCTCTGAGTAGTAAGAGTATTGTGCCGAAGCCTGATTATCCTTGTTTGGCTACGCCTCCTAATATTTGTGTAGAAGAAGGTATTTATACATTTGATTATAAGATCCCCAGTTTTCCTTCCAATTCTACTTTCCACATTGTTTATCAGCGTTGTTGTAGAAATAATAGTATTGTTAATATTGTAAATCCAAAAGATATTGGCGCAACCTACTCTGTGGCAGTTACACCTGCGGCAATGAATGCCAAAAGTAGCTCTCCTGTGCTTAAATCGTTTCCGCCTACGGTGATTTGCTCTGGTGTTCCTTTCGCTTACGACCATTCTGCAACAGACAAAGATGGCGATAAACTGGTGTATAGATTGTGTAGCTCGCTCGAAGGCGGCGGACCAGATGTGGATAGCCCAGGCGCAAGTGGATTTGCTGGTGTTCGTCCACAACCTGCTGCTCCTCCTCCTTTCAAAAATGTTGTTTTTAGTAATCCTTATTCTGCAAATGCTCCGCTTGGAGCTATGGCAAACCTAAAAATAGACCCTAATACAGGTATTATGACTGGCGCTCCAACTATAAATGGGCAATTTGTGGTAGGTATTTGTGTGGAGGAATATCGAAATGGCGTTTTATTGAGTACTACTTTTAGAGATTTTCAGTTTAATGTAGCGTCTTGCGATGCGCTTGTTTTGGCAGGAGTTGCAGCACAAGATACTTCTATTATTCAAAAAAAATATACTATTCGCTCTTGTGGTTTGGAAACAGTGACTTTTAAAAATGGAAGTACACAAGAGCAATATATAAAAAGCTACTTATGGAATTTTGATATTGCTGGTCAGGTGGTAAGTTCTACCGAAAAAAATCCAACTATTAAATTTCCTGGACTTGGAATTTATACTGGTTATATGGTCGCAAATCCTGGTTTGAAACCTTGCTCTGATACAGCAAAAATGGAAGTTCAGATTTATCCAGCCATAAAAGCAGATTTTAAATTTGCGTATGATACTTGCATTGCGGGAAGTGTGCAGTTTACTGATTTATCCGTAGCGAATAGTGGCGTAGTTGCCAAATGGAATTGGCAATATGATGATGGAAATACTGGCACAGTGCAAAGTCCTAAACATGAGTATAAAATTCCTGGTAATTTTAAAGTAAATCTTCGGGTGGAGGATAAAAATAAATGTGTAGATAATGCTGTAAAAAATCTACCTTATTTTCCTGTTCCGCCTTTACTGATTATAAAACCTGATACAGGTATTGGTTGTCAGCCGATTACGATGAAAATTCAAAATCTTTCTTATCCAATAGATAAGACGTATAAAATAGAATGGGACTTAGGCGATGGCTCTACTTCGGGAGAAATAAATCCTGTGCATACTTATCAAGAGCCAGGTATTTATTCGCTAAATCTAAAAGTAACTTCGCCAATTGGTTGTAAAACGCAGGCTTCTTTTCCGAATTTGATAGAGGTACGACCTTCGCCAAAAGCGGATTTTGAGTTCACTCCTGAGAAATTGAGTAGCTTACAAACGTTTGCAAAATTTACGGACAAATCTGTTGGTGCTAATAAATGGGCTTGGCAGTTTGGAGAAAACGAAGGGTCGAGTTCGTCCAGAAATCCGAGTTATAATTTTCAAGATACAGGCTTACATATTGTCCGACTGATTGTTACACACCCGAGTGGTTGTAGAGATACGCTTTCCAAATTGCTTGATATAGAGCCAATTGTAACTTATTTTTTACCAAATGCCTTTACTCCAAATTACGATAATACCAATGATGAGTTTAAAGGCAAAGGGATTTATGAAGGCATTTATGACTTTAAAATGTCTGTTTTTAACAGATGGGGCGAACGTATTTTTGAAACTAATAATATAGAAGAAGGTTGGAATGGAAGAAAAAATAATGTAGGCGAAGTAGCTCCCGATGGTGTATATGTCTATTATGTAACTTACACAGGCCCAAGAAAAAAATCTTATTCTTACAAAGGGTTTGCAACTTTGATACGGTAAAACGCTATACTTTTGTTCGTTTATATTTTCGCACCCGTGAAGTATTCAAGACCTCACGGGTGTAAAAATATAAACGAACAATTTTAAAATTACATCTTCCTATCCAATAAATCCGTCAATGCTGGAGCTAATTCAGGATATTGGAAAACAAAACTTTCTTGCTCTATTTTAGCAGAAGAAACGATAGATGAAGTAAGCACAACATCTGCCATTTCGCCTAATATTATTCGCATGACAAATGACGGAACTGGTGCTAAAATACTAAAACGTTTGTAACAATATTTCAGTATTTTTGTAAATTCCTTATTTGTTACAGGGTTGGGAGCTACTGCATTGTAAACTCCTGAAATTGCTTTATCTTCTATTCCTCGTAGAAAAATATTACACAAATCATCTATATGTATCCAACTATAATATTGTTTTCCGTTGCCAAAATAACTTGCCAAACCAAATCGTAAGGGTTTCATCGTTTCAGCCAAAGCACCACCTTTTGTAGAGAGAACAATACCTATCCGACAAATTATCGTACGAACGCCTGCATTGGCAACTTCTTGAGCAGCATTTTCCCAAGCCACACACGATTCGCTTAAAAACCCTTTGCCAGCTGTACTTTCTTCGTCTAAAATTTCATCTGAACGGTCACCATAAAAACCAATTGCAGCAGCAGAAAGATAAGCCTTCGGAAAGTGATTTAATTTTTTGAAAGTAGCCAATAGCAAAGCCGTACTTTTTGTTCGACTTTCTATGATTAATTTTTTACGCTCCGAAGTCCAACGTTTGTCAGCGATACCTGCGCCAGCCAAATTAATAACATAATCGGCACGCAGAATAGCATTTTCGTCAATTATACCCTTATCAATATCCCATTCATAGACTGGTATATTTCCGTTAGCGTATTTTTTTCGGCTTAAAATCATAACACGATAGCCATTTTGTAACAAGATTTGGCAAAGCCTATCGCCTACCAAACCTGTTCCTCCTGCCAGCAGTACGGATTCTCCTATTTCCATTACTTTTATTTTTGTAAAAAATATAGTTTTATAAAAATTATTTGACTAAATATTTGCTTTGTGGCTTTGTTTTAGGTCTTTCGCCTTGCTTAACACTTACTTTATCACGTGTTTGCTTGGTATCTTCTACTCCAAAACGAACACTTGAAATAGGAAGCGAATCTTGACGCATAAATTGAGCGAGCGTCAAAGTATATTTTCCAGCTTTATTAAAATAAGCATTTTCTTGTAAATCAATACGATGTGTAAAATTCTTAGCACTTTTTTTACCCAACCACGTACCAGCACTATTTGCCAAATCTACATTGATACGTTGTGCAGGACGTTCGCCGCCAGGAAACTTAGTATGCGTCATCAAATAAATATTTTGAAAAGGATACGTTTCGTCGTGTTCGACCTCTACATAAAGGTTATATATTTTGAACGTATCTGCAATTTCAAAATCAAAATTCAATGAATCTTTGTACGTCCATTGTGCATTTGAAATGCTTATTTTTTTATCGTATATCCAATTTTCTCCACAACTCGCAAAAACAAGCGCAAAAATAGAAAGTAATAGTATTTGACTGTATCTCATCTAATAACAAAGTTTTATTTCCGAATTAACGCAAAGATAATGATAAAAAGTATATCCTAAGTAATTGAGGTAATTTATAATTGGCTACTTGAAATTTTATCACTAAAATTATAAACCAAATTGCTAATAATCAGCAATTTATA
>JANMGN010000559.1:0-4265 GCA_031374645.1 Chitinophagales bacterium
AATGGCCGCTTAATCATAACCTATTTTCTATCACTTAATATTTTACAGTAAGAAAAAATTTGTTTTATTTACCATTTTCTTTATCTTTGCATTATGATTATTACGGTTGAAAAAATATTACGACAACCCAATTTACCACAATTGGTCAATGAACTCAACAACGCTGTTGCGGCAGAATACGCACGTCGTTTGTCTTTCTACGAGTGGATAGATGAAAATACCAAAGCCGAGTTTATCAACGGACGAATTGTGATACATTCCCCTGCAAAAAAACGTCATTTGACGGTCACAAAATTGTTATCAAGATTAATTAGTTTTTATGCTGATGTCAAAGATATTGGAGAAACTTTTTACGAAAAAGCGATGATTGCCCTGACCCGCAATGATTACGAGCCAGATATTGTTTTTTTCAAAAAAGAAAAATCTACTTTGTTTGAAGAAGACCAAGTATTGTTTCCTGCGCCAGATTTTGTGGTAGAGATTTTGTCAAAAAGCACTCAAAAAATAGATAAAACGATTAAAAAAGAGGATTACGCAGCGCATGGTATTCAAGAATACTGGATTATTGACCCAAATAAACAACTGATTGAGCAATATCTTTTGTTAAAACCAAGCGATACGACTTATTTTGAACCTTATCGCTACCGCATGGGCGAAGACATTACAAGCAAAGTCATCGAAGGTTTTACGATTCCTGTTGCAGCTATTTTTGACGAAAAAGAAAATGTCGTGGCATTACAGGAACTGATGAAAGGGTAGTGAATAGAGGAACAATTTGTACATCCAATTATAGAAAAAGCAAAAAAAAGCCGCAACGATTAATCATTGCGGCTTTTTTTAATTATTTGATAATCAATAACTTGTCTATAAACACTTTTTCTTTTGTATCTATTTTTAAGAAATAAAGACCACTTGTAAAATCATTTACATCGAGTTCGATAAAACCATTTTGAGTATCGTTTGCTTGTTGTAAAACAGCTTTTCCTTGCGCATCAAATAAGGTAATCGCCTCAACATTTATAAGTTCTAGGTCAAAACGAAGTGTCGTTTTTTGGTTCGTCGGGTTCGGATACAAGGTAAAATATTTGCTCGCATCTTCCACGTCGTTCGTTGCTGAAAAAGCAATTTTGACCGAACCAGCATCTTTTGTAAAAGGAACATTTCCACCGTTTTTATCCGTGATTTTGATTGGTAAAACTTTATCCACAAAATCTATGGCTGATACATCATTTATTTTTCCGACCACATCAAAACGTATTTTGTACAAAATGGCATTGTCAGGATAAGTTTCTCCAATAATGGCGTTATCAGCGTCCCATTTTACACCTAAAAATCCTGTTGCAGCTTGGCTCGCATCAAAAATAGTTGTGCCTTTGGTCAAAAATTTATCTTCTGTTTTTAGTTTCAAAACCGCAGGATTCCACTGTATCGTGAACTGAAATTGAGATAGTTGTAAGAAGTTTTTTGAGCGAATATCTACGACCGCTTCTTGCGCTGGTGCGGCTGTTATTTTTGCGCCTATCAAAGTGAATTTATCAATGCCACCTGCCAAATTTACCTTCCGTGAGCAAGCGTGCGTAACACCTTGTGCATCTGTATAAACAATTGATAAGGAATAGTTTCCAGATTGTACAGCTTGATTTACAGATTGCGCAGGAGCATCATCTATGAACCATTTTATGTTTGTAATATTAGCAATTGTACTGCTCAAAGTGAGTGTTCCGTTGCCTTTTGCATTGTCGTAATCGTAAGTAAAATTGATGTCAGAACCACATTTTGAAGGGTCGCAGAGATATACTTTTTTAGTACACAAACGCCAAGAAGTTCCGTCAAAATAACGTACGCCAATTGTATAATTTTTACAAGGAAGACCAGCAGGCAACAAATAACCTGTTTTCGCTTGGTCGCCAATTACAGTTTGTAAATCCTCAATTGTCCACGTAAAACCTTTGCTTTGTGGTGCGCTCGCTACCGAAAATTCGTATTGCAAAACGCTTGCTTTGTAGCTCACCTCTATTGTATTGCACTTTTCAGGATTGCAAATATTGACATTTATACTACAAAAACGCCATGTTTTTTGCACAGAATCATAGTATTTTACAGAAATAACGTAAGGCTTACAATCTTGTCCAGTAGGCGGATAATAATTGGTAGATTTATCGTTTGCCAAAGGCAATGCAGTTGGTTTCGCACCGTCCAATTGCCAAGCGATGTCTTTGTACGAAGGCAATTGTGGGTCATTCAGAATAAACTTGAAATCGTCTTTTCCAGTGGTATTTTCGTAAGCATAAAAAATATTTTGGTCGCCACAAATATAAGGGTCGCAAAGGTAAAAATTCTGACTGCAATAGTTCCAAGTTTTGTTTGCATCGTCAAAATAACGGTAGCTTATTATACGAGAAACACAATTTGCAGGCAACGGAATAGCGTTCGCAATGACGTTTGAAGGTGCTTTTCCTGGACTTTCCAAGAGCCACTGCGATTTAGATTGTCCTGTTATTTTTGTGAACAGATTATAACTTTTTGTATTTTTATCGAACTGAAAATCAATACTTTTACAAGCATAAGGATCTTCAATTTTTATTTTTATACAGCAACAACCATTCGGGTTTGTAGCGCAAACGATGTACTCGCCAGCTCCACCATTTTTACTAAAATCTATTTCTCTGATGCTTGCTGTTCCTGTCAAAACTGTTTCGTTTGCAGCACCTACTTTTTTGAATTTCCAAGCTGTTATTCCGACCGTATTTTGTGCTTCAAAAGAAAATTTCAAAGGTTCATTTTGTCCGCCTGATTGATAAAAAGAAATATTATCGCAGTCTGGATTTTGGTAACATTCATCGTCTAAAACAATTGATTTGCTACAAACACGGTAGTATTTTTCAATATTATCGTAGTAAAAAACAGTTGCTTTGTATGTTCCTGGAATGATGTCGTTGCCTTTTTCTTTTGCTTTATTGTCATTTATAAACCAACGAACGTCTGTAAAAGCGGTTTTTGTACCAAAATCTAACTTGCCTTTTGAGTAAGTAAAACTGATGTTGTCGCCACAATCGTCAGGATTACAAACGAAAATTGGTGTTGCACAAATTATCCACTTTTCTCCGTCAAAATACTTTCCTGAAAAAGTTTGTTTTTTGCAAGGAGGCGTATTTGGCGTAGTGTAAGTGATGCTTTGAGTTGAGCCAATATTGGTGTTTTCATCCAAAAACCAAGAGAAATCATTGGAGTTTGTAGGTAAATTAACCAAATTTAAGCTAAATACTTTTGTGCTTGGCTTATAATCAATTAATGTATTTTTGCAATCAAAAGGATTGCAAACGAATACTTTTCGGCTACAATAACGGAAAATATTTGCTGCAACGTCATAATAACGATACGAAATCGTACGAGTTGCGCAAGGCGTTACGCTGTAATTTGGAGGCGTGATTTTCCCGTTTTCGTCTATCCAATCTACTTTTGTAAAATTGCCCGCAGGTTTGAAAGTGAAATCAAAATTATTGGTCGCTGCATTGTATTTATAATCAATATCTCCGCAGGTTGTCGGGTCTATCACATTCACTTTTATACAACAACAACCGAGTACTTTTGAAGCACAAATCGTATATTCGCCTTCGCCACTAAATTTATTAAAATCAATTTCTAATGTGCCGTTTGTAGAAGTGATAGTTGTCGGATTTGGGTCGCCAGCTTTTTTGATTTGCCAGTTGAGCAAACCTTTTGCGTCAGCTACTGTAAAGGTGTATTTTAGTGAACCTTTCGCATCTCCCGAATAGAAAAAGCTCAAATCTTTACAATCTGATTTTATAAAACATTCGTCACCTATTGTAATTGTTTTATTACAAACTCGGTAATATTTTGCCGAAGCGTCATAAAATAAAGCACTTATTGCATAATCGCCTGGTGTTAATTTTGTGACATCGAAAGTGTTGCCTGTACCTGATTTTGTATCATTTACGTACCAAATTACATTGCTGTATTGTGCTGCAATACTTACGGTTGCAAATTTATTTGCAACAATATTTTCACTAATAAATGCACCACAATCTTGTGGATTACAATGGAAAACAGGTGTAATGCAAAGCGACCATTTTTGACCATCAAAATAACGTACTGCAACATTACGAGTGTCGCAAGTTGCATTTGCAAAACCATAAGAAGCGGTTGCTGTATTACTCAATACAGTTTGCGTTTCTTCTACTTTCCAGTTGTATTTTGTTATACCAGTAGTTGATTTTAAAGCAAACTCAAATGTGTTGTTACTT
>JANMGN010000560.1:0-5116 GCA_031374645.1 Chitinophagales bacterium
CCTATTCAAAGGACTATCCCCGATAATCCCTATATTTATTTGATATGTAAAACCTGCATTCATTTTATCAACGGTAGGGGCGTAACCTTTCGGTCGCCCTATTAATATTATTGACCTTCCTGTTTTCTAATATACTCCAAATGATGTATCGCTTCCGCCCATTCATCATCAGAAAGATTGTTTATTTGCTCACTCGTATAGTTCAAATAATAACGGAGCATATCATTATGTAGACCAACCCAGTTGTTCACTCCGCCCTTATTTGAACTTATAAGTTTTTTAGCTCCACCGTCTTTTTACCAATGATGTCATCTATTTTTTCCATGACCGAATAATTGAACCCTGTATCCTCTTTCAAGTCCACATCGCCATCTACCCAACAATTTTCCAAAAAAATATCCACCATCGCCAAAGGGTCACGGCTCTTAGAAAGCATCAGTGCCACCAAAGCACGGTTCGGCTTTTTCACAACACAAGACTTTTCGCCACTCGTCAAAAGCATCACTCCATCAGGATTTTTTGCCTTAAACTCATTAATTTGTTCAGCTGTAAAATTCATAATTCAAAATTTTTTTTACCTTTTAAAAGGCATTTAAACAAAATTAAAAAAAAGGTCGGGCAACTCTTTTGCTGCCCGACACAACAACAAATTATAATCCCATGAACATAAAATCACAGTAGGGGCGTACCCTTGCGGTCGCCCAATTTACGGTTACCCAATTTGCAGTTACCTACGGTCTCTGATACGTAATATCAGTACACAAAAATTTCATAGAAATTTCCATAAACTTATCGCCTTGGTCAAAGCCTTTTTCGTACCCCTCAAACTCCGCTTTATGGATAACATCTACTATCACTTTGTTAGCAGCCTGATAGCTTACGACCATATCAAACGAAACATCAGTAAGTTTCAGACTTGCATCCTTTGCTTTGATAGCAGCGATAAGAGCCTCTATTTCCCACTGCAAAAATTTAACCTCGCCTTCACAGGCTTCGTTACCCGACTGAATAGCGATAGCTTTATTCCCTCGACCATAAAGTCTTTCCTTCTCGGTCTTAGTCATGTATTTTATACCACGCAAACCATTTATGCTTTTTCCTGCAATAACTAAGTCCACGTGTCTAAATTCAAATTCTTTTTCCATTTTATATTATGATTTTTTGTAGGGGCGTACCCTTGCGGTCGCCCAATATTAGCGTACCAATATTAGCGTACCCTTGCGGTCGCCCAACATTAGCGTACCAACATTAGCGTACCATTGCGGTCGCCCTATGATAAATTCGCTGCAAAGCCCAAATTAATACAAATTTCTTCTACCGAAGGCAAAGGTTGCACACGCAGCTCTAAGCATACTTTTCCCGTAGCAAGCACATTTTGCGCAACATCTACAAAACAAGCTACACGATTAATCTCTCCATTTGTGGTCATAGAGCCATTGATAGCACTTTCAATCAGATTTTCGTAGTATTTCGCCTGACCAACGGCAATCTTACCGCTTGCATCAAGCGCAACATTATCAAGCAATTCTTGTACAAAAACATCATAAGCGATGGTAATGACCTTATCAATCGTCCGTCCGTTGTGCAACGATTTATAATCGTCTGTTACCAAAGCCGCCATTGGGTCATTCGCAAAATAATATCCAGCTCTACGAGGAAAAGCTCTAAATGTGATAAAACCTTTATTATGTATTGCAGTAGCAACACTATTTTTTACAGCCAGCGTACCTACAAAAGCAGCATTAAGAGGCAAAGAACCATCTTTTACACATCCGATATTGCGATGTACTGGTATTGATGCCACTTTGCCCAAAAGCAAACCCATACTATTGTGATTCGCAAATGCGCCTCCAATCAATATACCTACCCTATTTTTGGTATAAGTATTCAAATCCATTAAGCTCGCAGCTACCGAATTGAAAGCATAACCATCTATCAAAATACGAACAGGTTGAAATTGCGCTGCGAACTCATCTCCAAGCAGTTGTCCAGTTTGTGTTGCACCATTCGCATCATTATCCATACCGTCACTCACGACAGGTACATAAGTAGCAGCAGGATTTCTAACCACACCAAGCACTCGTATTCTACCCTGAGCATCTTCCAATAGTTTCTTAGCATACTGCTGCACTGGAGATAGCATCGTAGTCATATTGACCGCTTGCGATACCAGCATTACCCAAAGCTCACTACCTTTGCCAGCTGCTTGGTAATATCGGTCAATATGCTCATATACTTTCACAGCATTAGCCGTGTCGTATGCTGCCGTAATACCAACCGCAACCGCATCTTCCAAAGAGAAAAGCTGTTTGCTTTCGCCA
Organism: Chitinophagales bacterium; assembly: GCA_031374645.1. Taxonomy (GTDB): domain Bacteria; phylum Bacteroidota; class Bacteroidia; order Chitinophagales; family Saprospiraceae; genus CANHEE01. Next base: position 2,322 of record JANMGN010000560.1, read on the forward strand.
ATAGAAATGTTAGCCGTTGCCATACCGTTCATCACAATACCAACTACACGGTCACTGTTTGCAGGAACTCGACCCAAGCCACCATTTCCTACAATTATCGAAACACCAGGAAGTGCCATATTCTATCTTATTTTTGTTAGGATGGGCAACCCTTTCAAGTCACCCATTCAAACACAGTTTGTGGAAAATATAAAACGCACACTCGTGCTATGGATGCGTACCATCGGGATTTTTCCGATTTGGAAACAAACCATCCAATATCATTTTTATAAAATTCAAAATACTATTGTCCCGTTCCGAAGGCGTTAGTCTTACAACTACCTCCAAAAAAGACAATAATCCACCTACCAATGCCAGCCAATGCGATTTCAAAAAATCAGCAATGTTTTCCGAACCACTAACAGTATCTCCAACCTGCGCACTAAGCACACGAGGTACAACCACTACCGTGTTAGGGAACAATTCTTGTACTCGGTAAGTACATACATTTTCGTGTCCAACTACCCCAATAGTACAAGTCATCGGAGCAACATCTTTAACATAAACACAATACACACTCATGCCTACTGCAAAGGCAAGCATAGTCAAAAAAATAACTTTTTTCATTGTATAAAATTTTACTATTGTGAAAAAATTGACTATTTTAAAATCACTAAGAGGCTTGCAGTTGCAGTTATCCTGCGACTTTCTCGTCAGCCTCTTTTGGTCGTGCAACCGTTTCCACATCGCACTTCTGACCACGAGCATAATTTTGAGCTTCCTTTTCGTCCAAAAATGGTTGTCCATCTGCGACAAAAATCTGTTTTACTTTTGGGTGTGCCTTAAATACATCTACCCAGTTATTACTTGCTGCCATTTTACAATTTCATTTGTAGGGGCGTACTCTTGCGGTCGCCCTATAATTTGATAATAAAAGCGATCCTTATGGTCGCCCTATGATTTTGTAATGAAATAAACAATCAATGAGCTGGCAATCGTACTCAGTACGCCTATGCCAGTTGCATACATCGTTATTTTAGTTTCTAATTGAGCGACTCTCAGCTGCAAATCTGTAATTTGCAAATAAGCAGATTCCAATCGCTCTATTTTTTCGTTGAGCAAAAGCAACAACTCTCGCTCAGTCAAACTATCTGTATTCACGCTTGCCATATATATATGGTATAGTTTATGGTTTTGAAGTAATAAGACCAATGCCTTTGTTGTCCGCACGATTACGGCGACCACCCATACGCATCAAAAGTGAAACCAAGTCGCCTTGGTATTCCGCCCTACGTGGATTATCAAATACATCTAATTTTCCTTGCGCAAGCTCCACACAGTCGCTGTGCCAAAATACAGCCGAAACATCATCGCTCGAAGCTATTGCAGCCTCAGGCAGCTTCACAGTGCCACTCGTATCCGTGATGATAGGTCTTGTATATTTCATAATTGAAAACCCATACAAGGTAGGAAGCTCGTTGGTTTTCAAATTCATAATGGTTTGGTATGCCATTGCGAAATTAGTGTCTTCTGACATCAACTGGGCGTGGAAGTCAGGCGATAACAACAAATAGCGTTTATCCGTACCAATCAGCTGATTATCAAGCATTGTTGCAGCTTTCAAAATATCAGCCTTTACCAACTGTTTACGATTACCACTTGTAGAGCCAATAGTGGTCGGAGCAGCTGCACCACTCGTAGCGATGCGGCTCGTAGAAGGTAATCCTTCACTCCAAAGGCGCAAAGTGTCACGTGCAATAAAATCTTTCATGTCGCCAGTAAATCGGCGCAATACAGATTCTTTCTTTGAGTAACTGATTTCTGCCTCTTCGATAGCGGTTATTAGACCAGCTCCTACTGCATAATTTTGCAATGGATAAAATACCTCGCCATCTGTAATTTGACTAATACCCAAAGGGTACGTAGGATTACGCTGCACAGGCAAAGAGCCTTGCTCATTCGGAATATGCACCGCTACACCGCCAATAACGTACTCATTTGCATTTTCACAAAGCCCTAAAAAAGGGATTTCTTCAAATAACTTACGTTTGATTTCTTTCTTCCAAAACTCAGGATTTAATCCAGCCATTTCTTCTTTATTTTAAGATAAAAAAATTATTTTTTTTGCGCTCGTTTATCCCAAAAGGAACATATCAAAAGACGTTTTATCTTTTTCTCGCAAGTCTTTCAAGATAGCACTACCTTCCGCACTTCTCGTGAGTTCATCGTATGTTTTGCCATCTAAGCGAAGCGTACCTTTCTCGTCACGAACCAAGCCACCTTTCTTACCTGCGTTACCCTTACTAAAATCACTCAAAGTAGTTTGAGTATTCATAGCCTGCAATGCAGCATTTCCATTTTCAAAGTCAGATTTCAAAAGCGCACGAAAAACAGCTTTTTGAGCTTCTACAATTTTGCCAGCCGTTACAGCTTCACTTAAAGTATTTTCGATAGCAGTATTTGCCTTATCTTGCTCTGCTTTCGCAAAACGATCGTTCTCTGCCTTCAAAACGATATTCTCCTGCATCACGGCACTTACCTTTAACTGAGCTTCGTGCAAACTCGCTGTATCAGGCATACCCAAGAGTTTGTTCAATTCTTTTAAATCCATTTTAAATAGAGTTTTATTTGTGTTTAAAAGCAAAGGCAACACATTCTCGCTACCTTCACTAAAATTCATTACATTACCAGTGGCATCAAAAAAAGTGACCTGCGTATCGCCAAGCATCACAGCGTTTTTGTTGCTCGGAATATCCACGATAGACACTTCACGCAAAGCCCATTTAACTACAGTTGGTCTGGTCTGTCCAACTTTC
>JANMGN010000563.1:0-10419 GCA_031374645.1 Chitinophagales bacterium
CTTTGCTTTTTTGCTTGTAAAAAAGAAACCATCAACCCAATTCCAAAAGATGCTACGACCATCAATACAAAAGATTATCAAGGCACTACTAATATTTTGGAAGGAAATTATGAAGTCAAAGGTTGCTTAACTATTACTGCCAACGCTCAATTGACCATAAAAAAAGGCTCAAAACTGATTTTTAGTGCCAATACAGGTATTTTGGTTGAAGAAAAAGGAATTTTAACCATCGAAGGAGAACTCGGAAAAGAAGTAATTTTGACTGGTAGAGAAGCTATCGAAGGTTACTGGGACGGTATCTCGATGGAAGGTTCCGTAAGCAACAACAATAAAATCGCTTACTGTACTATCGAATACGCTGGTTCTTCCGATGGTTGCTCTACTTTTGCTGCCAATCGTGCAGCTCTCGTTTTGGGCAATACTCAAGCGACAGGACTTATGAGTTTAGACCACCTCACTATCAATAAGTGTAAATCAGATGGAATTTATATTGCAAAAGGATTTGATGTTACTATGAAAAATTGCAATATTAGCTCGTCAAAAGGATTTCCTACCAAAATAGACTTTAACAACGCCGATGTTTTGTCTGACAATGATAGTAACAATACCTTTTCGGGCGCAGGCGCACAAAATTACATCAACATAGAAGGAGATGAGTTTGAAAAAGGTACTACCTCTGATATGACCATCACAAAACAGAATATACCTTATTACGTAACAAGTAAATTTAGTATCAATTCAAAAATTACGGTTAATGCAGGCGTAACTTTTGTAATGGGACAAGCCGCTTTATTTGATTTAGATAATATTTCTTCTAATTTCAAAGGAAACTTGATTTGTAACGGAACAGCAGCCGAGCCAATCATCTTAAAAGGTTTAGAAAGTATCGCAAATTATTGGAACGGTATAGATTTATCAGGCTCAAAACTGACCCTATCAAATGTCAAAATGTCTGACTGTGGCTCATCATCTGATGGATTATATGGAGGCGAACTTGCCTGTATTACGCTAAGTCGTTATTACGAAAACGTATCAAAAGCGAGCATCAAAAATTGTTCGTTTTCTAACTATGGCGCAAACAATGCTATCCAAATTTGTACAGCCAAAGTACCTGGCGGAAACAATGTCATCTTAGAATTTAATAGCGATATTGAAACTTCCAATACTTTTTCTGGTGCTAAAAAAGTGTTGAAATATTAAATTTTTGATGTATTAAAAATGGTAAGTAGGCGTTAAAATTTAGTTTATGTTATTTTGTCGTTGTGAAAAAAATAACATAAGCTAAATTAGCCTGAATACTTATGAACAACTGGTTATCAAAACATTGTTTGTACCATTTTAAAAAAACACACTTGAAAATATCCCCTATTTAGGGGATTGCAAAGGCTATTTTTTATACTTAGTTTTGTCCCGAAAACTTAAATTAGAGAATAAAATCAGAAAACACAAACACTATTTAGAAAACGCTATTCTCTCCTTTTTTTTAGGTTCTAAAATATTTTTATTAATCAGTAGTTGGTTATTTCCATACGCCTAATTATAAAATCTTTGCGATAGGTACGCAAAGGCTTTAGCTTTGCTATTAAATAGATTTTTTAAAACCAGATTATATTATGAGAAAAAACACCACTTATTCACACAAAAAAAACGCATCAAACCTCATTCGAGATTTGATGTATTACTCGCTTTTTTATTTAAAAAATGCTAAAAAAATAATATTTGTACTTGTTTTAGCTTTTTTTATGATTAAAAAAAACCACCTTCGAGCGCAAGATATACAAGCAGTTGCCAAAGCAAAACCATTTATTATGAATGGTTTTATCAACACTTCGGGTGCTATATACAAAGGTACTCGCAGCGATGTTCCTCGAAGTTGGGCAATAAATGCCTCTGCTAATGCAACGCTTTGGGGCGTTGTTTCACTTCCTTTCTCGGTCCAAATTAGCGATAGACAGTTGAGTTACAACAATCCAACTTTTCGTCGTTTTGGTCTTAGCCCGAGCTACAAAAAATTAACCTTACACGGTGGTTATCGCAACATGAATTTTTCCCCTTATACACTTAATGCTTATACTTTTTTGGGCGGCGGATTGGAATATAAAGGAAAATGGATTCGCCTTTCTGGAATGTACGGAAAACTCGAACAAGACTGGTATGCACCAACGGAAACAGTCGTTGCGGTCAATAAAACACCTAAATTTTATGACCGTATTGCCTTCGGAGCAAAAATTGCGATAGGCTCAGAAGATGCGCACATCGATTTTATGGGCTTCAAATTTAAGGACAAATACAATCCGCTTTTATACGATTCACTACAAAAAGTGGGCATTTTACCCGTTGATAATGGTGTTTTAGGTACAGAAATTCATTTCAAATTATTCAAAGTGGCAGAAGTTTTTGGAAGTGGTGCTGTCAGTGGCATTACCGAAAATCAAAAAGGGATTCCTATTCCGCTTACGACAGGATCGGATTACGATAATCTTGTCAAAAAAGTGGATAAAGTCATGACTGTCAATACAAGCTCTCGTTTTTCTTTTGCTTACAATGGTGGTGTAAATCTCCTTCTGGGAAATGTGACTTTGGGCGGAAAATACGAGCGAGTAGATCCTTTTTATCGCTCGCTTGGTTTGTACAATCTGCCAAACGATGTCGAGAATTTGACGGTCAATGCAGGTGTAATTTTTCTGAAAGGGAAATTTATGATTAATGGTATATACGGTACACAACGAAATAATTTAAAGTCTTATGAGTCAGCAAGTTATAAAAGGAAAATTGGTGCATTAAACCTTACCGCAGTCTTGGCAAAAAACCTGACTTGGAGTGGAAATTTTGCCAATTTTACCATGAATTACCAGCCCAAATTGGTCAATGTAAATGATACGTTGAGGTTTGCAAACGAAACCAATACGTTGAGTTCTAACCTTAATTATAGGATATCAAAAGGAAAAAAATCACATAATTTTAGCCTTTTTGTCGCTCAAAATTCTTTTACAGAAATAGGCGTTGGTAGTAATAATTTTGAAAATGTAACTCGAAACGGAAACCTTAATTATCGTTGGAGCGATAAAAATACAGGTTGGGCATTTCGTAGTGGTTTGACTTACAATCGTTTTTTTCAAGGAAAAAATACCGTCGAGCGCAAAGGTTTGACACTCGGTGCTGAAAAAGATTTTGGCAAAAAAGTACATCTGAGCATTACTTCCGCATACAGCAACAACAAAACGGCTGAACAAAAAGATGGTTACATTGCCCGCATCGGAGGTGATGTACAATATACGCCGCACCCAAAACATAGTTTTTCGATAGGTCTAAACGAGCAAATCAGAAAAACCAAAGTCTTAAAACCATTTAATGAACTTCAAGGAAATATCTCTTATAGTTTTTCTTTCTAAACCAAAAATTATGAAAAAAATATTAAATCTACTCCTCTTTTCGATTTTCACTATAAGCCTACACGGACAACTCAAAGTGATAGTCAATGTGCCTTTTCCGTATCCGCAAAACTTGGAGCAACTCGCCCAAGCCACGACGATGAACGTACTCAATAATACTCAAAAATCTTATGACACTTACTTGAAAGTATCGCTGGAAGGTTTGTCAGGAGAAGCGGCTGGTTTGCGAGGCGATAATTATCCGAGTGCGAGAAAAATCCACGAGGTAATTCCGCCAGGCGGTGCATTTTATACTTTTGAAGATGCAGTTGCGTACAAAGATAACGCAAAATTAGCTGATTTTACTTTAAAATACACGCCTGCGCAAAGAGCAATCGCTTATGACCAACGAAAATTAATCCCAGGAACATACCGCTTATGTGTTCAGGCTTTTGATTATTTGACCGATAAACCGATTTCTTCGACCTCAGGAACACCGACTTTGGGCGATGGTTGTCAAGATTTTTTGGTCAGCTGGTTTGAGCCGCCTCAATTGATTCAGCCAATGGTTTTTGGTAATACAAAAATGGCTTCTACGATTGCCAACGACCAAAATCAGATTGATTTTGCTTGGACAATAGACCCTTCTTCTGCCTCTCAAATGGTAGAATATACACTGGAACTTCGCAAATTTAGCAATGAAGCTGAGATGCTCCAGTTTCTAAATATGGGAAAACCACACGACGCCTTCACGTCTAATTTTTTAGTTTTAAAAAATATTAAAAACATTGAAACGACCAATTATAACACGATTGATGATAATTTGAACATCAAAGCGGGCGATTATATTGCGGCTCGTGTCGTTGCGAATGGGGACAATGTTTATTTCAAAAACAATGGACGAAGCGATGTTTTGATTATTCATTATGGCGGTTTGCAGCCGAATATGGGCGGAAATAATGGAGACGGACTGAATAGCGCAAACATTATTTATCCTTTGGCAGACCAGACTTTACCTTTTGTATATATACCCATTATTTCGCAAATTAATCCTGCCGATGAAAAAACGACCAATTTTCATTCCGATTCAAAACTTTTGGATTTGACAAAAAATACAGAAGAGACTTGCAAAAGAGATTTACCTTGGCCCAATGGTCCTAAGATTTTTCTAAAAACATACTTGCAATCCAAAAATTACAATCTGAATTACTGGTATCCAGACGGCTCTGATTATGCCAGTTTAATCAACATTTTGGATATTAAGCAAGGCAACGGTCAAAAATTTTTCCTAAAAAGAGGACATAAATACGGTATTTCTACTAAAATAGATTTGACCATAAATGGAAAAGTCGAAAAATTTTCGCCAACCGATTTTGTAGGAAAAAGTTTTACCGCAGGTATGCCTATTCCCAAATTGACACTTCCAGAGGACAAAAAAGATATAAAATTAGGCAATAAAACTAAAATCGCTGTCGAATTGAGTTTTGCCACAGGCGACGCTCCCGTAGGAAAACTTTTACCCGAAATCAAAATTTTGAATATAGATAACCCTATATCACCAACAGGTGCGCTCCTATCTTACCTTTGCACAATGGAAAAATGTGTCGTGCAAGTGTCTAAAAAAGCAGATTTTTCAAGCGATATTGTTTTTACAGAATTGAGAAAAATTCAGAAATCTGCGCACGATACCAAACAGCTTTTTAATGAAGAAAATCCAACGTTTGAAAATTTTGATTTTACTAAAAATGAAGAATTTGGCGCAAGAAATTACAACGAAGCAGATTTTAAAACAGCTGTTTATAAATCGTTGAAAATCAATACGCCCGAACTTACAGAAGGTACTTATTATTGGCGTGTGGCTTGGTTAAACGAACCAGAAAAGGTAAACGATAAAAATCCAGCAAACCTGACTTCTAATAATTTTTACCATACAAGTCCAGTTTGGGAATTTAAAATATCGAAAGGCGTACCTACGCCTGATGTCCAACAAGGTTGCAAATCGCCTTGTTTGGCAGAAGTTATTAAGGACGAAGACAAAAAACCTTCGGCTTCGCCTTACTTGAAAGACGATGTGGTAAAAATCGGTAAGTTCTCTATGCAAATGACCGAACTTACTAAAAATGGCGACAATTACAGTGGAAAAGGCTCTATTGTCGTTGATTTTTTATGGAAAGCACACATCAATGTTGTTTTTTCAAATATAAAAATAAATGACAAAAAAGTCGTTTATGAAGGTGTCGTAACAGCCGAAACCGATAACTCACAAGTCGTCAATACTACTCGTGCAGGGCTGATAACCAACAGATTAGGTATTACTGATGCAGAGATGCAAGAGCTAAACACGACCATTAATCAAGCAGGAAGACTTTTATCTTCTATGGCAAATGACCGCCGAGTTGGTATGCCAATAGGTTTTAGAACAGCTGTAAATGGTGATCAACTCACGCTTGGTATCATTGCTATGAACTTTTACCCAACCAATGCCAATTTAGAGGCTGCTGTCATTTACGACCACCCTTCTTTGAACGGTTGGTTGGCGTTGGCAGCAGATGTTTGTTTTCATCCTGGCGGTATTGATAATGGATTTACCGTTTTAAAAAATCCGATAAAAAAAGACATTTCTTTTGGCGATGCAGGTAGAATTCATTTTACGCCATACAATGTGGTTGGAAATGACACAACGGGTTGTTTTGTTCGTTGGTATTGTGGCAGTTGGAATTCGATGCAAATTGACGGTTATTTTGAATTTAACCAAGATCATCTCGTACCAGAAGATGCCAACGGGCAACCTATAAAAGGGCAATCCGTAGTAGCTGATTTTAGATTTAAAAACGCCAAAGGCGCAAACTGGCTCGCTCGACTTAATTTTAAAAAACCATTCCAAATCAACTCCGAAGCGATGAAAGGTTGGTCTTTTCAAGTAAACGAGGCTTGGCTCGATGAAAGTGAGATTGAAAATCGGCTCGGAATGGTTTTCCCAAGTGATTACGCTGGTAAATACGGAAAAAAAGACAAAGACAATAAACCGCTAACCAATGATGCCACTTGGCAAGGTTTGACCATAAGTTCTGTTATTTTGAAAGGTCCAAAAGACATCACTTTACAAAATCAACAGCGTTTTACGACCAATATAGATACCATGATTTTTGACAAAACAGGTGTTTATATGAGCCTTTTTGCAAGAGATATTATCACTACAAATAGTGGCGGCTTAGTCAAAAATTGGCCATTTTCATTAGACACTTTGCAATTTAAAATTGCAGCAAGTGAAGTACAAAAAGGTTACATGGCAGGAACAATTACCATTCCTCCTGCACCGCAGTCGCCATTGCGTTACAAAGCAAATCTTCATAAAAACGCAAGTGGTTTCCAGTTTGTAGTACGCCCGACTGACCCAAACGGTACAAATATTCCGCTTTGGTCGTCCAGAATGATTATCGCTCGCAACTCGTCTGTTGGTATAAATATCGGCACAATGCCTGATAAAAATAAGGATTACAACGAAGATGGTACAATAGATGAATATGATTATACTGATGGAATTTATGCCCGATTGAACGGGCGAATTGCGCTTGACAATACGTTTAATCCGTCACTCGCTGGTTATACGCCTTTCAAATTGGATAGCGTAAAAGTCCAAAATTTAGTTTTTCAATCTTGGGGAAAAATCATAGATTGCGACCACGTTTCGTACGCTTCGCCTTCCAAAAAACTGAATGGTTTTGATGCCAATATCACGAGTTTTAAGTTTGTAAATAAGACAACAAAAGCAAATTTGTTTGACCTTGCATCAAACGGAGGTTCTCGTGTAGGTTTTGAATTTGGAGTGAGTATTGGTTTGGTCAAAAAGGAAAAAGATATTTTCAGAGCGACCACTACCTTCGCTATTTTAGGGAGAGTAAATCCTTCGGAAAAGAACTGGGGCGTAGAGTTTGCAGGAATGGATTTAGACGAATTGCACATCAAAGGGCAAGTGAGCGAAATCGTCACTATCGAAGGTGGACTAAAAGCATTTAATAAAGATGCTAAATTTGGAACTGGTTTTAAAGGGCATTTGGGCGTAAAAATCAAAAAAGTGATTGAGGTAAATGCCACTGTTCAGTTTGGCGAAGTCAATAACATCAATTATTGGTTTGTAGATGCCACGGGCGTATTGCCTGGCAATGGCGTTACCCTTTTTCCAGGTGTCAGTATAAAAGGTATAGGCGGAAGCGTTTGTTACAACATGAGTGCGCAAGCACCTGCCGACGCTTATTCGGTTATCAAAGACAATGCCTTGGTAACAGATGTCAAAAAACCTGGCGCTGTGGCTTCGGGCATTACGTATGTCCCTGTTCCAAATACTTTTGGCTTTTCGATGCGCTGTATCATAGGTCCTGAAACTGGAAATGCTTATCGTGGAAAAGTGGAACTTGGCGCAGGATTTACCAATGAGTTTAAGCTGCTTAATATGTACCTGAGAGGCGAACTTCAAATCATGCCCGAAGAAGGCAAAAAAGAATCGCCTGCTTGGGCAACCGTTGATGCTTTACTTGATTTTGAACATGATTTTTACCATGCCAATGCTTCCGTTTATGTCAAATATGAACCTATCATCAAAGGGCTTGGTGCTGGATATTTGGCTGGTCAATTGGATATTGTTTCTGACGAACCTCAAAAAAGGTGGCATATTTGGTTCAATCATCCTACGAATAGAAATGGTATAGAAGTTTTAGGTTTGGCAAAATTACAATTTTACCTTTGTGTAGGAAATGATTTGCCACCAATGCCGCCAATTCCTGCTGATATTTTGAATAGTAAAGCATTTGCAGGAATGGATATGAGTAGTTTTCAGCGAAGTATAGACCCTTCGGCAGAAAGTGGTGGTGGATTTATGTTTGGTGTGGACTTACATCAACCTGATGAACAATACAATTTCTTGTGTTTTTATGCCAAATTCGGTATGCACTTAGGTTTTGATATTGCTTTGAAAAAAATGATGCCAAACCCGAATTGTAAACAAACTATTGGTGTAAATGGTTGGTATGCGATGGGTCAAGTTTACGCCCGAATGATGGGTGCAGTCGGTATTCACGTGGATATTTTATTTATCAAAGAAGACATAGAAATTTTAGCCTTAGAAGCCGCTGCTATTCTTAGAGCAGGTTTGCCAAATCCTACTTTTGTGGACGGAGCGATGGGCATTTACTACAATATTTTGGACGGATTGATAGAAGGATCTGTTAATTTCCAATTCAATTTAGGGGATAAACCCAATATGGCTTGTGTCAATCCTGGAAGTCCTTTGGCTAATATAAAACTAATACAAGACAGCAGCCCGAAAGGCAATGCAACCAGCATTGCTACGAATGTCACGCCAAATATTGTTTTTAATATGCGCCTTCAACAGCCTTTTGAAGTAAAAGAATTGACCCCTGATAACAAAACGATTGTACATACATATCGCATTGCATACAGGAATTTTACTATCAGAGAAGGCAGTGACAACGGTGCGTTGGTTAATGGTAAAATCACTGTTTCTGACGATAGATTTTCTATTGTTTATGCCGCAAACCAATGGTATAAGGCAAAAACTGAGCATTTCATGCACATCGAAGTTTATGGAGAAGAATTGTTAAATGGTCAATGGGTAGATAAATCAGCCGAAGGAAAAGAAGAACTCAACATTAAATTTACAACTGGCGCAGCACCGACTATTGTTGCCAATGAAGACGTTGCGTACTGTTATCCGCAACGAGGACAACGTTTTTTCCTTCAAAATGAAACCAACGGAAAAGGTGTTTTACAATTCAAAATGGCTGGTGTACATCCAGCGCTTACGATGCCTCCTGCTGGAAAAGGTTATACCAATACCGCTTTCAACTGCCGTTTGATTTCTGTTCCGAACAAAGATACTTTGAATATAACAATGACTATTCAAGACAATATTTTGCAATATACAATGCCAACTTTGCAAAACAATACCGTTTATTGCTTACAAATTACAAGGTCATCATACAATGTTGGTTCAATGCTTTCTGCCAATTCTAATCTTTTTGCAGCATTGAATTTTGCAAGAATAGATGCCAGCGTTAGTGGTCAAAAAGTAGGAACAGTACGCCAAAATTCAGTAAAAAATGGCGCAGAAGGTAGCTTCGGCAATACCAAATTGGTTTATGAATATTATTTTAAAACCAGTGCTTACAACACTGTTTCGGATAAAGTGGCTGCTATGCAAAGTCCTTCTTATACGATTACACCTTCGGGTTATTCTGATAGTTATGTAACTGCAAAATGGACAGGCGAATTGGTGGACAAATACGATGCTACACCTTTCAATTATGCCATCAACGGTGGTGCAAATAGTTTTTCTATTCCACCACTTCTCAGCACGACTTCGGCTTGGAATGTACCTTCTTGGAATCAAGATTTTGCAGACACCAAAATCTATAATTTGTATAAAGATTTGACCAATGCTGGCGTTCCGACTTGGGATACTTACCTGAATGGAAACGATTTAGCAATGCGTAAAAAAGTCAATTGGAACAGTTCTGCAATTGATGGACCAATAAAAGCAAACGCTGATTATCAACCTTTTACGCCTGATTTTAATGACCCAGCACTGACTTCAACAGGTTTTTACTTCATGTACTGGAATTTCCCAAAAGTTGGTATTCGAGATGATGCAGCTCAAAATGTGAACAATGATTTGGCTACGTTCAAAAACTATTTGAGCAATTACATCAATCAGAGCAACAATTGGTGGTATTATGGTACAAGATATAGTAATTTGTCGCAAAGTTTAAAACAGCGAATTGCAACAACTTTGGCAACAAAAATGCCCGATTTGCCCAATGCGGAATACCAAGTAAAAGTTGGTTTCAAACGACCACCTAATATCGCAGCGAACCAAGCAAATCCAACAAATATGAATGCGTACAATTTTACACCAACGTTAAAATACTCGATTTATAGAAATGTCTTAATAAATCAAGTTTATAATCCTTCGCCAGCATTTTTCTTTTGGCCTTAAAAAATGTAATACCGAAAATAAAAGGCGTTTAGATTG
>JANMGN010000572.1:0-7658 GCA_031374645.1 Chitinophagales bacterium
TTTTGCTTTTGAGTTTATTTTTTGCTTGCAAACCTACAAATAAAGAAAATACACCACGTACGGAGCAGTCTTTTGAAGTAATACAGCAATGGAACGGACTTTTGCTGGATATGGTCAAAAATTCAGATGGTTATCGTCCGCCTGTCAGCGCACGAATGTATGCTTACATGGGTATCGCTGCATGGGAAGCGAGTTTACCCGCTATGCCCAACGAACATTCTATTGTTCCGCCTGCGATAAAAATTAATTTGCCAGAATACAACTGTAAAGAACCTTTAATTTTACCTATTTCAATCAATGCTGCATACCATAGTATGACTAAATTTTTCTTTCCGCAGGTTAATGCAGCAACTGAAAAATCACGTACAGCGTTAGAAAAAAAATGGAAAACAAGCCTCAACTCCAAATACTCAGAAGAAGCCGTACGAGCTTCTGAAAAATTTGGACAATCCGTAGCCGAAACTATTTTTGAGTGGTCTGCGTCAGATAGTGTGACGCATCAGGCATTTTTATACAATTATAATCCCAATTATAAGCCAAAACCTGAAAATGGTAAATGGCAAGTGACAGATATTTATTCTATGCCCGCTTTATTGCCAGATTGGGGCAAAGCACGTACATTCGTTGTAGATGTAAAAAGTAGTGAATTGTCTGCGCCTATTCCTTTTTCAGAAAATCCCAATTCAGCTTTTTTTGCCCAAGCTATGGAGGTTTATACGACCTCAAAACCTATGACAGAAGAAAAAATTTGGATAGCCGAATTTTGGAGTGATGATACGCCTTTGCTTACTTTTTGCCCAAGTTCTCGCTGGATAGCAATTGCACAACAAGTGTTAAATATGAAAAAAGCGGACTATTTCACGGCTCTAAATACTTATCTAAGACTTGGTTTGGCACTCAATGATACGGCTGTGAAAGTTTGGTATGAAAAATACAATCATAATGTAGAACGACCACAAACGTATATTCAGCGCAATATAGATGCAACATGGAAACCACTGCACGATGCTCCTCCGTTTCCGTCTTATCCTTCGGGACACGCTGCTTTTGGGGCTGCTGCTGCTACCGTTTTAAATACTATTTTGGGCGAAAAAATCCGTATAACAGATTATTCGCATGAAAACGATGCTAATGTCACTGGCAAACCACGTCAATTTGGCTCTTTGGAAGAAATGTCTAAAGAAAATGCTATTTCTCGCTTGTATATAGGCGTACATTACCGAATGGATTGTGAAGAAGGGTTGCAAATTGGTAAATTGATTGGAGAAAAAGTGGCAGCGCAAAAAATTGAACAGTTGGCGAATAAATAATAATTCGACTTTTTTTAGTTCGTTTTCTTTTGCTTTGCTTTCATACGCTCTCGCATTATTACTTTAATTTTTTCTTTTTCTTCGGGCGATATTTCCTTTCGAGCTTGCTTAGGTGCTGCGCCTCCGCCGTCTGTAACGTCGTCGTTTGGAGGCAGAGGTATTTCTTTTTGAATAATTGGAGTTGTAGCAAAAGTATCTTTGGGTATTTCATTTGCTAAAATCAGTTCGGACGTATAGACATTCGTGACTGTTTCGGGTGTTTTCTTTTTTGAAGAAACACAACTTGTAAGTACTGAAAAAATAAAAACTACTGCGTATAGTATTTGCTTTTGCATAAAATTTATAGATTTGAATATTTCTTGTAAAGGTAATATTTATGTGGATTATGAGCTAAAAAATAAACGCAATTTTTATAAGTACAATAAAAAAAGCCGCCCCGTCTTTACGGAAGCGGCAATTTGTATGCACTCACTTACTCACACATATCTTGAAAGGCGAACCTTATTTATTGCTTTGATTATGATACAAATATAGAGGCATTTTCTGGATACGTTATACTTTTATTTTAAATACTGTGACATTGTTAATTTATTTTTCATTAAATAAACCACTGATTAACAGTGCTTTACACAACCTTGTTGTGATAGTATTTCGAGTACATTTTTTTATAAAAATTTTTTAATTCAGTAAAAATACATTGTATAAAATGCACATTATTAGGCAATTATAAGAAATTAGATTTTAAATAAAATAAAAAAAATATTGCTACATTTTTCAATATGGCAATATTTTTAATTTTTATAAACCTTTGTAAATCCTAATTATTTCAAAATCCAAGATTTCACTGAGCCATCATCAAAACGGACGATGACGAGTGGCTCGCTTGGGTGGAAAATAATTTGACGGACAGCTGTATTTTCATTGTTTTGAAAAATTACTTTTTGAGTTGCTGCATCAAGGACGATTATTTTACCGTTTGAAGTTCCCATCGCAACAAATTTTGCATTATTGTCTATCGAAAAATCACTCAGATTGTCTTTACTTTCGTAAGTTTGGGCAATTTTCTGATTCTCATCCCAAAGTGTCACTTTTTTATCTTCGAAACTATAAGTTTTTCCGTTGATACATTTTATGCCGAGTAAACCTTTTTTGTTGCCTTTCCACTTTTTCAAAAGGCTAAGATTATTGTCTTTCAACTGAAAATTTAGAATATTCATTTGAGAAGTGGTCAAAAAAGTAGCATCTTTTTTTCCTTCCCAATTAGCATCTATATTTTGAGGAACAGTATAAATATTGCTTGGAATTGCTTCATCTTTGCTGTATTCGAGGAGTATAGTGCGGTTTTTTAGCAATACGTAAAACTTATCTCCATCTGGCGAAAAACGTATTAATAACGGCTCTACTGCTGCTTTTTGATAGCGAACAACTCCGCTCAAATCATTGGTATTCCACGCTATGATTTCTCCCGAAACATCTGTACTCACACAACGATTGAGCGTAGGATGCGCTGCAATTGCTACGATATTACTTGTATGTTGCTCAAAACTACGCATATTGATATTGGTGCGTATATGAAAAACATCTATCCGAGAACCGTAAGATGCCAATAAACCATTGGCAAACGCCGTTGTAGCGATATTATTTATAGCTGCTGCACATCTAAACTCTCGACGTGGTATATTTTGAGCCGTTGTTTTTTCTAAGAGTAAAAAACAGAAGCTCGCAACCAAACATAAAATATTTTTTTTAGACATAAAAAACGATTATTTTTGGTTGTAAAAATATTCAGATAGCAATAAATATTTTTTCAATTCTTTGCCTACCATTAGCTCTATATCTACATATTCTAAAAATAAATTTTCTGTTCCAACCAAAAATTTTGGTTTTTTTACGACAATATTTTTAAAATTATTTTTAAACATTTCAGCTTCTTTTGGCGGAATTCGCATAAAAAGCGTACCTAAAATCGGCGATTCCAACTGATATACTTCACGGTCAGGTTGGTAACCTTTAAGCGTAAAATCTGACCATTTGGTACTTTTTTCAAAAAACGCAATTGCTTTGTTGTTGTATTCTTCTACAAAAGTTATTTCTTGAAAAGGCGCATTTTGCAAACGACGCTCGTATTCGCCTGTTTTTTCAAATTCTCCTCTTACTTTCCAAACTTCTGATTTTTTGTTTACATAAGTAGCACGACGCTCACCTGTTGTTGGCGTTTTAAAAATACGGATATAGCCGTCACGGCTTGCTGCTGCGATTTTTTTACCATCGGGACTAAAACATACGGTTTCTACTTCGCCACCAAAATAAGTACCTGAAACATCTGCTGCCAACTCGCCCGTTGCTAAATCCCAAACTCTTACTTTTTTGTCGCCACCGCCTGTTGCGAGCAATTGGTCGTCTGGACTAAAAGATACGCTCCATGTATCAGAAGTATGTGCAGCAAAAGTGAATATTTCTTTTTGCATCACTACATCCCAAACACGAGCTTTGTTGTCCCATGCGCCACCTGCAAGGTATTTCCCATTATTAGAAAAATCCACGTCCCAAACTTCATCTGTGTGACCCAATAGAGATGAAATTTCGAGCCAAGTTGTTGTGTTCCATAGCTTTATGGTTTTGTCGCCACTACCTGTTGCTAATTTTGCGCCATCGCTACTAAAAGAAACAGCTGTTACGTTGTCTTTGTGGGCTGTTATGGTCGTTACCAAATCGCCTGTAAGCGTTTGCCAAACTTTCGCTGTACCATCCCAACTTGCAGTGGCTACCATCTTGCTATCTGGGCTAAATGCTACGTCACGAACGTAATCTTTGTGCGCTGCTATAGTATGTAAAAGGTCGCCAGTTATAGCGTCCCAGATTAAAAATTTATTGTCCACGCCGCCACTTGCGATATATCGCCCGTTTGGGCTGTAACGTACTGTTACGACATCGTCGCTGTGACCTTTCATGGTTTTAACAACTGAACCAGATGTAATATCCCAAATAACGACGTCATTATTTTGTCCGCCAACAACGATTTTTGAACCATCGGGGCTATAATCCATCGAAATTAGAGCCTGTCCTGTTCTGATTTCAATCAAAGGCGGTTCTAATAAATTTGCTTTTAAATTTGTAAAAATAGAAAAAACAAAGAGTAAAATAGTGAAATTTGATTTCATAAATTTGAATAATTTTGCTTGTAAAATACTGATAATCAGTTTTTTACAGCGCATTTTTTTTTAATATAAATAAAATTGGGAGGCTTTTTTTGCAAAAGTATATATTATAATTTAAAATAATAGCACTTTGCTTATTTATTTGGTTTCAGTTGCTCATTTAACTTTCCCGAATTATCATATCTCCAAATAAATTTGAACTTTTATCAAGATTTATTTTCATTTTTAATATACGATTGTTTTTTAATATTAGATTTTAGTAAGTAACAAATAACCTTTTATATCATCTCCGATTGGAATATTTATTTCTACAAAATCCAAAATAATAGCATCTAAACTAACCGTATAAGTTGGTTTTCTGATGACTGCTTTATCAAAATTTGCTTTGAATTTTTCTGCCTCTATTGGCGGTATTCTCAAAAATAAATCGCCTAAAAGTGGCGATGTAATATAATATATTTCATCATCAGGACTGTATTTTTTCAAACTAATCTTAGCCCATTTGGTGTTTTTTTCAAAAAAAGAAAGCATTTTTTCGTTAAAAAGGTCATCAAATTTTTGAGTTAAAGCAGGTACTTGAAGCATACGCTTTTCGAGTTCTGCGTACGATTCAAAATCGCCTTTTTGTTTCCATGTATTCAGACTGGCTTGGGTAAAGGCGTTACGACGTTCCCGAAGACTTGGAGAAGTAAAAATACGCAAATAACCATCTTGACTTATAGCAGCAAAATTTTTGCCGTCAGGGCTGAAACGTACCGCTTCGACAGTTGCTATGAAAGTATTTTCTGCCGCTTCATACACTATTTGATTAGTTGCTAAATCCCATATTTTCAACTTTTTATCGCCGCCACTTGTAGCTATAAGTTGGTCGTTTGGGCTAAAAAAAGCACTTGTATTTTCAGAACTATGCGAAGTAATGTTGGTATTTTCTTTGCCCGTTTCAGTTTCCCAAATTCGGGTCGTATTATCGGCAGAAGCACTAACGATATATTTTCCGTTATTAGAAAAATGGAGACTTTTGATTTCATTGTTATGTCCTTGCAAGGTAGCTATTTCTTTCCAAGTAGCTGTTTCCCAGAGTTTTATACTTTTATCACTGCTTCCTGTTGCGAGTATTGTTCCTTCTTTATTAAATGCGACTGCTGTAATATTATCGTTGTGACCAGTCAATGTGGCTATTTTCTTTCCAGTGAGCGCACTCCAAATTACGGTCATATTTTCCCAATTGGCACTTGCTAAATATTTATTATCAGGACTAAAAACGACATCTCGAACATAGCCTTTTTCAGCTTTTGTGTGTGTGATAATCGTACCAGCAATAGCGTCCCAAACGATAAGTTGTCGGTCGCTACCACAGCTTGCAATCAATCGTCCGTTAGCACTATACCGAAGTGCAATTACATCATCTGTATGCCCTTTTAAGGTCAGCAAGTTTCGTTTTTGAGCAATATCCCAAATCGTAATATCGTGGCTTTTGCCTCCTGTTGCAATTTTGCTGCCGTCGGGGCTATAATCAAAAGTAATAAGCCTTTCGTTGGTTTTTATTTCTAAAAAAGGGAGTATTTCGGTGGCATTTACAATATTTATAAAGCAAAATAAGATTATTTGAGCAAAAATAGTAGCAAAATTCGTTTTCATAATTTACTGAATTACAAGCATTAAAAGATGTTAATCTAATAAAAAAATCAAGTTTTTTACACCAATAAATTAGTATAAACCGCCAGGATTTCGTTTGTTTTTGTGCGTAAGTTCAGGTAATTCGTTTGGTATTTGAGTATCACTTACTATATTGTCACAAAGGTAATTTAAAAAAGCATTTATCACATTAATCTGCTTTTTTGTTAATGATTTTGGTACAAATGACGTATGATATTCATCTGAATAAACATCTTCTAATTTTATCGCTCTTCCGTCGTGCATATAAGGAAAAGATTGGTTTAAATGACGTAAAGGAGGTACTTTAAGCTGTTTTTCTTGGTATTTAAAAGTCAAATAAGTATCTGTAAAAGGATTATCTGAACCTCCAAAAGTAGGAGGTTTGTGACAAGTACCACATTTTCCGACACCCATAAATGTATTGTAACCTTGTTTCAAATTTTCGGAAATCTGCGTTTGAGGTTTATTTATACTTTGGTCAAAAGTGCTTTCGAGGCTCGTTAAATTATTTACGAAGGCTTCGAGTGCATGATTGAGTAACTTTTTTGTCCACTTATGTTTTTTGTACGCCTTAAAAAGTAAATTTTTATAGGCTTCGCTTTCATTTAGTTTTACAAGAATTGTACCGTAATTGTTGTTAAATTCTTGCGGATTTTTTATAACACTTTCTATTACTTCACTGATATTTTTTGCATTGGCTTCATGAAAAAAAGCATTTTCATAAGCGACATTAATCAATGAAGGCGAGTTTTTCTTTAAATTGACTGAAAAATCTACTCCTTTACTCGTAATTCGTTGGTCGCAAAAGGCTTTTTCGGCACGATGACAAGAAGAACAAGTTCGCTTCTCGTTTGAAGAAAGTACAGGGTCGTAAAAAAGTAATTTCCCCAATGCGATTTCTTCTTTTTTAAAGTTTTTTTTTACTAAAAAACTTTCTGAAAAAATATTAGTTTCGGGTAAAATAAAGCGTTGGTAAAAATCGTAATAATCGAAATTTGTGCTGTCCGCTTTTGCTAATATATCAGCCGCTTTTGTATAATCTTTGTCTTGTTCTTTTTTTGCTATTTTTTGAAAAAACACACTTGCTTCTTGCCATTTATTAGCACAAACCAAGTGAATATATGCCCAAGCTACTTGTTTTTCTACTTTTTTTTGCGGTGCAAAAGCAAACGTACAAGTAAGTAAAAACAGCAAAAAAAGGCTAAAAATTGACTTATTCCTCATTTCCTCTTGATATATTTCCTCTCAATCGTTTTCTGCGGTCTTTATTGATTTGCTCCAATTGAGTTTTTGATTTAAGTACATCTGGGCGAGCCAATTCTGTTTTCAAAACAGTTTTCAGTGCTTCGTCAGACGCATTTTTATCGAGTTTCTTAGCCACAAAACCTCCTTTATCGACTACTACTTTGAGTGCTTCTTGTTTCAAAGACAATAAATCACTGAGGTTTTTGCTGTAAACATTGTTGTCACTTCCAAAAAGTTGGTACTTGTCTTTTTTGTATTTTTTAATTGCTTTTCGCCACAATAAAGGGTC
>JANMGN010000574.1:0-3188 GCA_031374645.1 Chitinophagales bacterium
GCAGTGTATTCGTACGTTCCATTTTCATCTAAACTCAAATGAATATTTTGAAATTTTCCATTTATTGTTTGTCCTGCTACTGTGGCTGCTTCGCCTTGCCATTGTCCGATAATTTGTGTTTTTGTACAGGCAAAAATACTTATAATAAAAGCAAAGAATAAAATATTTTTTTTCATTATTTGTAAAAATTTAGCGTGCCTCATGGAAGATTTAGATGAGGCTACTTAAAACCCAATTCCTTTTCTACCAAATACAGAATCGTTTTTATCAATTTTTAGATTTTCGGCATCTTCTAAACTAATAATGCCTAAAATTCTATTTTCGTCGTTGGTATTTGCCAAGCGAAGATGATGTTTTTTTATCAACTCCGTTACTGCTTGACGGACGCTACGTGCATTTCCAAAATATTTATCTCTATAATAGTGCATAAAAGCGCAATATTTTTTGAGATGAGCAAAAGCATCTTCTGCAATAGCGAGTTGTTCTTGGTGCAACATTTGTACCATGATTTCAAAAAGCTCATCAGAATTGTAGTCTTCAAATTTTAAAATACGGTCAAAACGAGAACTCAAACCAGGATTTGCTTTCAAAAAAGCATCCATATTATCAGGATAACCTGCGGCAAAAACAAAGAATTCGCCACGATTATCTTCCATTCTTTTCAAAATAGTTTGGATAGCTTCGTCGCCAAAATCGCCACTTGCGCTTCCAACTCTATTGCTCAAAGCGTAAGCCTCATCTACAAAAAGTACGCCGCCGAGTGCTTCATCAATCTTCAAAGCGGTCTTGATAGCGGTCTGACCAACATAGCCAGCAACCAAACCTTGTCGGTCGGTTTCTACAATATGTCCACGCTCCAAAATACCCAATGCTTTGAGTAGTTTGGCTAAAATACGTGCAACGGTTGTTTTTCCAGTTCCAGGATTTCCGACCAAAATCGTATGAAAATGGAATTTTTTCAAGCTATCTTGTCCATTTTCTTTATGATAACGTACAATTTTAATCAATTCGTAGAGTTCTTCCTTGATTTTTGTCATACCAATCATGGTATTCAATTCTCTGGTTGCTTCGTTTAAAAGTCGCTCATCAATACCAATATTAGGTAATTTCTTCACTACTTTTAAATCAATTTTTTCTATATCTTCTAAAATTACGGTCGAAATTGCTTCTCTTGAAAGTTTGGCAGGATTGCTATCTTTCATCACACGCAATGCCAAATTTATTTTCGCCAATTCTACAATATTCGTAATAAAACGAGCATTGCCGAAGGTTTTATCTCGTTTTCGGTAGCCTTCCGTGACGACTTGATTGAGTTTTTCTAAGGCAAAAGTATCAAAAACGATTGATTTCTCTTGCGACATCAACATTGCTATTTGCATCAATTCTTGTGGCAAATAATCTGCAAACTCAAAAGTCATTTTAAATCGAGATTTCAAACCAGGATTAGTTTCTACGAGTTGCTTCATTTCTTTGGGATAGCCTGCCATGATGACCGCCAAATCGCCTTTTCCGTTCGACATTTCTTTTACTAAAATCTCGATAACTTCACGCCCAAAATCTTTGGTATCGTCAGGTGAGCGAGCGAGTGCGTAAGCCTCATCTATGAAAAGTACGCCGCCTCTTGCTCTATCCACCGCCTCTTTTACTTTCGGTGCAGTTTGCCCGATGTATTCTCCGACCAAATCTGACCTATCTACTTCTATCACATGACCTTTTGTGAGTAAACCAAGGGAACGGTACATTTTGCCCATCATTTGAGCGACAGTCGTTTTTCCAGTTCCAGGATTTCCTGTAAAAATAGTATGTAATTGTACTTCGTCTTTTTCTTCAAAACCCTTTTCTTTGCGCAATTTTATAAATTGTACGTACTGCGCATATTCTTTTACTCGTTGCTTAACTTCTTGTAAACCAATGAGTAAGTCCAATTTTTGCATCAATTCATCAAAGGTATAATTGATGGGTTCGCTTGGCGTTATCACAATCGGATTTTCACGATATGGCAACATCACTGCGCCTACGCCTTCCTCAAAAATTTCTCCCAACTCAAAAGGCAGCACCGCAATCAGCTTATCCATAAAGACGATTTCGGCAGTATAACGGTCTTTTCTCCAAGAACCTTTTACGTTTGAACCCCAGCCTGCGGTCATAGAAATGAAATCTTCGCCCCGTTCTACTCGTTGTAAACGGACGATTTGACCTTTCAGTTCTCGGGCATCATTGTAAAATTTTATAAAAATTTCACATTGCCAAGCCTTTGTAATATAATTGTTGCGGAGCAAAACTTCGGAGTAAATATACCTTGTTTCGTCGCTGTTAAAACCTTTCATGTACTGACGTTCGCCTGGCAAAATATCATCGTAAGGTCCTTCGTATAAGCGCAACGAACTGAGGTCGCAATAAGGATTAAACTCTTCCGTAGGCTGCGAGCCTGTATCTTCTACGTAAAAATATTTTGTCGCTACTTTTTCGCCTTCTACCCAAGCTTCCCAATAGTAAGTTCCACGCTTCCAAAACGCTCCATCTTTTTTATTTCCCCAACCTTCACGGATAAAAATTACGGGGTCAAATTTGCTTACTTTACGGACAAAAGGCAACACGCAGACTTCGGTTTTTCCTTTTCGGGAGGAGTAACAATGTAGTTCTACATTCACTTCCCAATCGTCAATATCAAAGTATTTATTGTACAAACTTAGTTCGGCATAGACATACGAAGCCTCGTACCTATCAAAGACTTGACGGTATTTTTTTTTGTTGTCTGCCAACCATTCTGTAGAGCCATATACTTTTAACTCTCTGAATTTGAACGGTTTAGATTCGATTTGTTCTGATGCACTTTCTGTTTCTGACATAAATTTGCTGACAAAATAATTAGGGAAAAGTCTTTTTTTATTTTTAAATAACAAATATCATTATTTATTTTTTAATATAAAAATAAAATATAAAATCTTTTTTACATAAGGAAATAAAATAAGATGACAGTGCAGCAATTGCTCAAATTTGCTATTTTCAAAAAAAGGCAAAATAAAATATATTAAGTAGGCGTATAGAACAATAGTCCGTTAAAAAATAGAAAAATAAAAAAAAAGCGATAAAAGTTGTATGTTTGGATTACCACAATCAAACTAACAAATTTATCGCAAAATATGAAAGTAATACATACCGTCACAAGTGCAATATTAGGGCAAATG
>JANMGN010000578.1:0-19091 GCA_031374645.1 Chitinophagales bacterium
TTTTGCTTTTCGTTCTTGCGTTTGCAAATCTCTTTTAAGACTAAGCTCAGATTTTTTTAATGCCGAGAGCCTGTCTTCTTCTTCGTTTAATTTTGTACCCAAAAGCTCTTTTTGCTCTTGAACAACTTCTAATTTTTGCTCTCTTTGTTCTATTTTTACTTCCAAATGCTCTATTTTTTCTTTTAAAGAAGTCTGAGTTGCTTTTATAAACAAAACTTGTTGCTTACGGCATTTATCTATTTGTTTGAGGTAAAAAAAACGCTGACTTAGCTGATTAAAATTTTCGGAAGACAGCAAAAATGCCAAAGCACTATGTCCCAAACGTTGGCGAAATGCCTTGCGAAGCGTGCTACCATAATCCGAACGAATTTGTAAAATATCGTCACTGAGCGATTCCACAACTTCGTGACTTCTAATAAGGCTTTCCGAACTATTGTCGAGTTGCTTGTTCATTACGTCCAAAGTTACCTCTTTTTGCTCAATATTATTTTGAATAACAGCTTGTTTTTGCTCAGATTTTCGCTTTGTTTCTGTCGTTTCATTTAAGAGAGATTTCGTTTCTTTGATACGTTCTAAGATAATTTGGCGTTTGCGCTCCAAATTAGAACGGTTATTTTGTGCAAAAACAACATAAAATAATGCACAGCACATCAAAAGAAGTACAGTACGGAAATTATATTTTGTATAAAAAAAAGATTTCAAATTAAGAATTGAATTTAGAAAATTTAGCCCAAACAGTCGAAAAGACGTTAAATATTGATTAATTTAGCCTAAATAATTAGAAATAATAATTTATAAATTACCTTTGCTATCTCAAAATTGTCCAATAATATAAACGTATTTTGACCCAAAGTTATATTCATTTTTTGAATTTATAAAAAAATTAAGTAAAAATATCAAAAATAATCAC
Source organism: Chitinophagales bacterium (assembly GCA_031374645.1). GTDB lineage: Bacteria > Bacteroidota > Bacteroidia > Chitinophagales > Saprospiraceae > CANHEE01. Next base: position 911 of record JANMGN010000578.1, read on the forward strand.
TTTGTCCACAACGGACAATTCTAATTTAGCCCTGAAAGGGCGTAATATATTAGCGATGGGTATAGCCATCTAAAGGAAAATAATCCATCAATCATTTTTTTTTATACATTCAAAAGCCGCATTTACGAAGTGAAACACGTCATTCACGAAATCTGACTTTACAACACGCCAAAAAACACTTAACTTTATGGAAAAAATACTCGTTACCGATGCCGTTCATCATTTATTATTAGAAGGTTTTGAAAATGCTGGCTACGCTTGCGACTACGAACCCGAAATTTCTGTAGAAGAAGTACAAGCGAAAATCGAAAATTACGTAGGCTTAATCGTGAATAGTAAAATTTTAGCCGATGAAAAATTAATAGACCAAGCAAAAAAATTACGTTTCATTGGGCGTTTGGGAAGCGGAAGAGAAGTGGTAGATATTCCTTACGCAAACTCAAAAGGCATTGGCGTTTTTTTTTCGCCTGAAGGAAATAGCAATGCTGTAGCAGAACACGCACTCGGAATGTTGCTCGCACTTGCCAATAATTTGCTTCGTGCGGATTATGAAGTAAGGCAAAAAAACTGGCAAAGAGAAAAGAATAGAGGTTGGGAACTGCGAGGAAAAACAATAGGGATTATTGGTTTTGGGCATACAGGAAAAGCATTTGCCTCCAAGCTCAAAAGTATGGAAATGAATATTGTTGCTTATGATAAATATCTTGATAAATTTGAAGAAAAGTACGATTTTGTATTAAAAACAAACTTAAATTACTTACTCGAAACGGCTGATATTATTAGTTTTCATTTACCTCTTACGGCAGAAACCAAGTATTTTTGTGACACTGCTTTTTTAGAAAAATGCAAGCAAAACGTAGTGCTAATCAATACTTCTCGTGGCAATGTGGTGGAAACAAAATCGCTACTCGAAGTGTTAGAAAGTGGAAAAATTAAAGGAGCTTGTTTAGATGTTTTTGAAAACGAAAAAGTACAAACTTTTAGCGCAGAAGAGGAAAAAATTTATACAAAATTGTATAAATATCCGAATATTATTTTGTCACCACACATTGCAGGTTGGACAAAAGAATCAAAAGAATCTTTGGCGCAAGTTTTATTAAACAAAATATTAGCTTTTGAAAAAAAAATTTAAAAAAAATATAAAACACTGATTATCAGAACTTTAAAGTATTTTAATGCAAAGTGAAAATAAATCACAAAAATAAAATTGTAAAAAAAATATTTTTTTAGTCAAAATAACTTTTGAAAAATATTATATATGTGAAAAAATAGTTAAAATTGCGCTTTATTGCGTTTGTATCCTGAAAAACAAAGAAAGTTGCAAAATCAACCACCAATTACATATAATTTTTTTAATCGAATAAATCAAAAAATTTAAAATTTCTATTTTAGTTTTTTTAGCCATAGAGTAAAATTAAGACCACTTAAATTATTCGGATTTTAAGTTTTATTTTACAAACAAAAGCTAAAAAGACGTTCATTTTTTTAAAACGCTCAGTTATGATGAAAAATTTTTTACTAACAATCACTCTCCTCTTTTGTGGGACTTTGCTGCTGGCACAGTCGCAATCTACGCTTAAGGGTACTGTAGTGGACAAAACAGGAGAAACCGTTATCGGTGGAAACATTACTATTTTTAAAAATGGCGTGAAAAAATTAACAGCCGTAACAAATGAAGATGGTAATTATTCTATTAATATAGATGGAGGCACGTACGATGTGGAGTTCTCCTATCTTGGTTTAGCTACTCAACGCCAAGAAAAAGTAGTGCTGGCTGGCGGTAGTATCGTCAAGCTCAATATAAAAATGCAAGAAGAAAGCGCAACCGCTTTGGGAGTGGTAGAAATTATTGACTACAAAGTTCCTTTGATTGATCAGGGTAAGACCAACTCAGGAAGTACACTTACCAGTGAGCAAATTCAAAACTTACCAACCCGTAACGTTTCTGCGATGATTGCTTTGACATCTGGTGTCGCATCAAATGACAGCGATGGTAACGTACGTATCAAAGGCTCACGTGACGAAAATACGATTTACATGGTAGATGGTATTCGTGTGAACAAAGAATCTTTACCACCAGCACAAGAAATTGACCAATTACAAGTAATCACAGGAGGTATCGAAGCGCAATACGGAGATGCTACGGGTGGTGTAATTGCTATCCAAACCAAAGGACCTTCTGCAAAATACTCAGGTGGAGTAGAATTGGAAACATCAAAATTTTTAGACCCTTACGAAAATAGCGTTGTAAACGCTAACGTAAGCGGACCAATTATCAAGCGTGGAGGACAATCTATTTTGGGTTTCCGTTTGTCGGGTAACTTAAACTTAAACAAAGATGTTTCGCCATCTGCGGTAGAAACAGTACGCCTAAAAGCAGATAAATTAGCTGAATTAGAAGCAAATCCATTGGTACGCTCTGGTCAAACATTTTTATCAGCAGGACAAACGTTGAAAGATGAAGATGTAGAATTTTTGAAGGCACGCCCAAATGAAAACGACCGTCGTTATGACATCAATGCAAAGTTAGATGCTCGTGTAACTTCTGATATTGACCTTACTTTGTCTGGTCAGTACGCAAGCACAAAAAACCGTTTTGCTGTTGATCCAGCAGGTTCTGACATAGGTACTCGTTCTTGGACATTGATGAACTCTGAGCGCAATCCTTACGATTACACAGACAGATACCGTACCAACTTACGGTTCCGTCACCGTTTGGGTTCAAACAAAGGAGGAGAAACTGGTAAAGATGCTTTAATTCAAAATGCGTCATACACATTACAAGGAGGTTTTGAAAATACAAAAAACCGCAGAGAAGATGTAATTCATCAAGGTAATATTTTTAATTATGGTTACATTGGAGAATTTAGAGATTCTGTTTTTCATACCGTGGATGTCTCTAATTTAGATGATGTCAAACATGTTGGAGACCGTATTGACTTTGCTGGCTACAAAGCGGGTACTGTAAATCCAATTTTAGCAAACTACAATAAATTAGCTGCGGAGTCAGGTGTATTATCAAATTTCCCTAACACCAATGGTTTTGTCAATACCACTTTCCGTGAGGCATGGAGCTTCCGTAACGTAGGGCAGGTGTATGACAATATTTCAAAAACAGACAATGACCTTTTGACTGTAAATGTATCAAGTTCATTTGATATAGCTGCAAGTAAAAAAAGCCGTCATAGTGTACAATTTGGTTTAGTTTATGAGCAACGTACCAATCGTAGCTATCGTTTGAATCCTTTCAGATTATGGGAATTGGCAGGACAATTGGCTGACCAAAACTTTAATGGTTTGCAAGATGGTGGTAAGTTGGATAATGGAGCAGTAAAGCCTTTAAAAATTATTGGCTCTCAAAAGGTAGTACTACCAGGAGGTGAAAAGGAAGTTCCTATTTATGCACAATATACTGTTCCAAATCCTGATGGCAAATTTTATACTGATGCACGTGCTTTGAAAAATATACCATTAGATCAGCACTTAAATGTAAATACATTTAAGCCAGAGGAATTAAGTTTAAGTATGTTTTCTTCTCGTGAATTAACTAATCTTAACTATGTGGACTACAATGGTTTCGATTATTTAGGTAACAAACTAACAACAAATGTTAGCTTTGAGGACTTTTTTACTGCTGTGGATAAAAATAACATTCGTACATTCCCTCTTGCAGCGAATCGTCCGAACTATACTGCGGCATTTATTCAAGATAAATTCCAGTACAATGACATCATCTTCCGTATCGGTTTACGTGTAGATAGATTTGATGCCAATACAAAAGTATTAAGAGATCCATATTCTTTGTATGAAATTGCTGGTGCAGGAGATTTTTATGGCACTTACAAAAATGCTACTCCGAAGCCAGGTACAATTGGAGATGACTACAAAGTATATGTAGCTGAGCCAACGGCAGTAAATCCAGTTGTAACTGCATTCCGTAGCGGCGAAACATGGTACAATGCACAAGGTACAACGGTAAGCGAACCAAACCTTATTTTCAATGGTAATGTTCCGAACCCGATATACGCTGACAGTCGTGTACAAAAAAATAAAGATTTAATAAAAAGTCGTGATTTTGATACAAAAGCTATCAGTGGAACATTTGCAGATTATGTGCCTCAAATAAATTTGATGCCACGTTTGGCGTTCTCGTTCCCAATCTCTGATGATGCAAACTTCTTTGCAAACTACGATGTATTGGTTTCTCGTCCAACGTCTAACTTTAATGCAAATGCTTTAGATTATTTCTACTTCGCGGATGCAGGTCGTATTACAGAAGATGCACCAATCAATAATCCGAATTTGAAGCCAGAGAAAACAGTTTATTATGAAGTTGGTTTCCAACAAAAATTGACGAACTCTTCTGCTTTGAAATTTACAGCTTATTATAAAGAATTACGTGACCAAATTCAACGTCGTACTTACTTATATGTACCAATCGTAACTAACTACTATAGCTACGGAAATATAGATTTTGGTACAGTAAAAGGTTTTACTTTTGGTTATGATTTACGTAGAACAAATAATATTGCAATGACTATTGCCTATACACTTCAGTTCGCTGACGGTACAGGTTCTGATGCAAACTCTCAAAAAGGTTTAACGACACGTGGTAACTTACGTTCACTTTTCCCACTTTCATTTGATGAGCGCAATAATATTCAAGCATCTATTGACTACCGTTTTCCAAGTGGACAGGCTTATGTATTGAGCGGTGGCCCTCGTATTGCAGGTATAAATATTTTCCAAAATTTAGGTTTCAACCTAATCGCAAGTGCTGTTTCAGGAACACCTTACACTTCAAAACAAGTTCCAGATAAATTCGGAGGTTTTGGTACAGTGGGTCAAATAAATGGCGCACGCTTGCCTTGGAAAACAAATTTTGACTTGAAAATAGACAAAAATTTCCACATCGGCAAAGGAGCGAAGCCATTAGACTTTAATGTTTTCTTCCGTGTTCAAAATGTTTTGAATACTAAAAATGTTAGAGGCGTTTTCTCTGCATCTGGTGCAGCAGACAATGATGGATATTTACAATCAGAAGTAGGGCAACAAGAGATTGAAAATCTTGGAAACACAGGTCGTGACGTACAATCTTTCTTAGATGCGTACCACTGGGCATTGTTAAATCCAGGCAACTACTCATTGCCACGTCGTATTTTCTTAGGTACATCATTTTATTTCTAAAAATGTAATCAAATAAAATAACAACAAGTGTAAAAAATAATTTATACACTTGTTGTTATTTATTTGCTTTTAAATAATTTAATAAATTATGAAAACAATAAAAAATTGGCTTTTCGCCCTTGTATTATTGGGTACAGCCGTTTCGCAATCATATGCGCACATACCAGGAGGCTTTCATGGGAAACCATCTGACAACGCTTCCACTCCTGCAAGTTACAGAGAGGACTGTGCAGTATCAAAAAATCAAATTGATTTGAACATCAATAACGTTCGTGCTCGTTTACAAGGCGGTGGCGATATTTGGTGGGATTTTAAAGATGGTTTATATATTATTCCTAATGTTCCTCCTGGAGTTCCTCCTGTGTCGTCTATTTTCGCAGGCGGTATTTGGCTTGGTGGTCTTGATGCAGGTGGAAACCTAAAAACAGCTTGTACACTCTTCCGTGGAACAACCGGTAGTCAGGGCAACGATTGGTGGCCTGGCCCATTGGATGCGGAAGGTACAACCAGTCCACAGACTTGCTCTAATTGGGATAAGCACTTTGTGGTATATGGTAAGGACATTGACCTTTTTAAAAGTCTTTATGCAGCAGCAGCAAAAGATGCCAATGGTCGTGTTACGGACGAAAGTTTTAAAGACCAAATACCAGAATCTGTAAAAGGTTGGCCCGCAAAAGGAAATCCTTATTTCGCTGAAGTACACGGTTTTGAATTACCAGAAAATGTAAAAAAATTCGCATATTCTACGGACATAAATGAGCGTTATGATCCGCTCGAAGGTGATTTTCCAGCGATTTTCGTACGCTACTGTGGAGGGGAAACACCTCAGTATGCTGACCAAATGATTTTTTGGATTTTCAATGATGCAGGTGGCGTTCATACTCAATCAAAAGGAGGACAGCCTATTCGTATGGAAGTACAAGTACAAGCATTCGCTTATGCTACAAATGATGAAATCAATAATATGACTTTTATGGCATACCGTTTGACAAATCGTGCATCACAAGTGATTGATAGTATGTATTTCGCTGTATGGACAGATCCAGATTTAGGTTGTGCTTTAGATGACTATATTGGTTGCGATAACACTATTGATGCCTCTGGAAAACCTCGTAGTTTGATGTATGTTTACAATGAAGACCCTGTAGATGGAAAACCAGGTGCGACTTGTGCAGGTCTTCCAGCGACTTATGGAGAGAGAGTTCCTATTTTAGGAGTAGATTATTTCCGTGGACCAGAAAATCCAGATGTGAAAGTATATAACGATAAAATCAAAGATTCTGTTAATTTAGAACTGGGTATGTCTTCTTTTATGTATTTCAATAATGGAGGTACAGGTACACCATTACCTGCAACAACTGACCCTTCTCAGGTACTTGATTTTTACCGTTACTTAAACGCTGTATGGAAAGATGGTACGCCGCTTTCAATAGGTGGTAGTGGTTATACACAAAATCCAGACCCTAAAAAAATTACAAAATATGCCTTTTTAGATGAGCCACAAGATCCGTCGGGCTGGTCAATGGCTAATGCAAATCTACCTTTCGGCGACCGTCGTACTTTACAGGCTTCTGGACCAATAAGATTACTTCCTGGTGCAATCAATGAGCTTATTGTAGGAGTTCCATGGGTTCCTGACCAAGGTGGTGGAAAAGTAAGCCTTTCTGCATTGCGTAAAGCTGATGATAAAGCACAAGGTTTATTCGACAGTTGTTTTAAAATATTGAATGGCCCAGATGCACCAGATGTTAGCCCAATTGAGTTAGATAAAGAAATCGTATTGGTATTGAGCAATGGTAATCCTGTCTCAAATAATCTTGATGAGTTGTACGGACTTGATGACCGTTTTAAAGAAAAACAACCAGAATCGCCAAGTAAAGGTGTGAATCCTTTCTACCTTTTTGAAGGATACAAAGTATTCCAATTGGCAGGTCCTGAGGCTGGAAAAGCAGATATTAACGACCCTTCAAAGGCGAAGTTAGTAGTACAAGTGGATAGTAAAAATAACATCTCAAAGCAGTTCAACTGGGCAAGCCTTGATGATCCTAATGACATCTCGAGTGCTGCTGTATATCCTGAACTAAAAGTAGATGGTACAAACAAAGGTATCGAGCATACTTTCCGTATCAAACAAGATCTTTTTGCAAAAGGACAAAACAAAAACTTAATCAACCATAAGAAATACTATTATGTAGTTATCGCTTATGCGCACAATGATTATGCGAAATACGATAAAAAAACAGGACTTGGTCAGAAAACGACTTATGTAGAAGGACGTAGAAATGTGGATATCATAACTGTGATACCACGCCCAATTGTGGATAAAAAATTGAACGCCAAATATGGCGATGGCGCTGTTATCACACGTATTGATGGTGTTGGTGTTGGTGGAAACAACTTAGATATTTCTGACGAAACACGCAAAGCAATTTTAGACAAATCTTTCAAAGGAGATATTATTTACAAATCTGGTCGTGGACCAATCAATGTAAAAGTATATAATCCATTGGAAGTGAAAAATGGTAAATTCGAATTGACTTTTGTAGATGCTAACATGAACAACCAAGTATTAGACAATCCTACAAAATGGGTATTGACTAATTTAGCTGATGGTTCAAAAGTAACTTCTGATGTATCTATCGACCGCTTAAATGAGCAAGTAATTGCGAAATATGGTTTTTCAATTGGTATCGGACAAACAAAAGATTGTGGTGCTGATCCTCAATTTGACAAAACAGGCAGAAACGGATTTATTGGTGGCGAAGTTGCTTACAAAGATCCTAACGCTGTCAATTGGTTTTTTGGTATTCCTGATGAAGGAGGGCCACAAGCTGCTGCACAAGGTGGTGGACAGTTTTTTGATTTTGTTAAAAACGCAAATGGAGAAGAGTTATTTCCATTTGACAAAGATCAGGCTTCTTCTACTAAAATGTTAGATGGTGCTTTTGTACCTTATGCAGCTTGTAATTACAGAGTTCCTACTACAACTGAGCCACCATATATTACACCAGCTTGGATGAACAATAGCAATAGTAACTACTATTTGAAATCCTCAGTAAAGGCTTTCGAGAAATTAGAAAATATTGATATTGTTTTGACACCAGATAAATCAAAGTGGAGTCGTTGCGTAGTTATAGAAACTATAAATCCGCAGTACACAGATCAAGGTTTAGAAAGTGAAAAGAATGGCTCATTGAAGGGCAAAAACTTCGATATGCGTGCTGGTAAATCAGTAGGCTCTGATACAGACCCTGATGGTACAGATAATTCTTTGGGTAAAAGCTGGTTTCCTGGCTATGCAATCAATGTAGAAACAGGACAACGTGTGAATATTTTGTTTGGAGAAAACTCTGGTTACGACCCAGCAAATGAAACGCTCAAAGAAACATTCAGATTTACACAACCTATGACAGGACGTGACATGATTTGGAATCCTTCGAGTGAGGCATTTGTACAGTCTGTTGCACAAGGTTTCCCAACGGCAGGAAACTTGGTAGCTGGTTGTGGACATTATATTTACGTTACCAATTCACCTTATGATGGTTGTGCTGAATTACATTCAGTGGGAGTAAATGGTTCAACTACATTTAGCCGTAATGTGGCTAAATCTGTTCAATGGACTTGTATGCCTATCGCAACACGTCTTTTGAGCTACAAAGAGGGACTTATTCCTAACGAACTTACTATGAAATTGCGTGTAGAAAATCCTTATCAAGTGGTAGATGCAAGCACTACTCCTAAAAAAGGTTATCCTACATATCAGTTCACTATTGCAGGTGCTGAGGCAGATGCGGTTGCAGGTAATGAAGGTTTAGTAAATAAGGCTTTAGATGCTATCAATGTAGTGCCAAATCCATACTATGCATATTCAGCTTATGAGCTTTCTCAATTTACAAGCACTGTAAAAATCACAAACTTACCATCAAAATGTGTAGTTTCGATTTATACTTTGGATGGTAAATTCATTCGCCAGTACCGTCGTGATGAAGCAGAAACGACCTCTAAGGCAGTTGGAGCAGGAGTTAGCACACGTCAAGTAACGCCTGCATTGGAATGGGATTTGAAAAATAATAAAAGTATTCCAGTAGGAAGTGGTACATATTTAATCCATGTAAGCTCGGACTTGGGCGAAAGAACCATCAAGTGGTTTGGTGTAATGCGTCCGTTTGACCCAGCAGGTTTATAAAATAACTTAGTAGGTAGGCGTATAAAAATAATCGGCAATTTTTTTGTCGTTGTAAAAATAACATAAGTAATTGACCACAGTGAAGTTACGTTGTTATTTCCACAGCGACTTCCTTTTAAAAAATTGCGGTTATTTTAGCCCAACTACACAATAAACAATTTGGGTATTTTGTTTCAAAAAATAAAATACTCAAATTGTTTTATAATAAAATAGGCTGTTTTTATATGAATTTAGAAAATGATAAAGCTATTTCGTTTCTCAATTTTCTAAATCATTTTGATTTTTTCATTCTAATAAATAAAACATTATGCGTAAGTATATATACACATTATTTTTTGTGGCGATGGCAGTAGCAAGCGCGCAAGCAGGAAATCCAGACCGACAAGGAGAATCTGGTGCAGTACAATTACTTATCAATCCTTGGGCAAGAAGCGCAGGTTTGAATGGTATGACTGTCGCATCGTGCAGAGGTGTAGAATCTATGCACATCAATCCAGCAGGAAGTCCTCGTATCCAAAATATGGAAATCAACGCTTCTCACACTCGTTATTTTGATGGTGCAGATATTGGCGTTACCGCTTTTGGTTTTGCCAAAAAAATGAAAGGAAACGGAGCATTGTCATTCAGTGTAATGTCTGTAAATGTAGGTCAAATAGGCGTTACGACAGAGCAAGTACCAGAAGGAACAGGTGCAACATTTTCTCCATCTATCATGAACATTGCTGCTGGATATTCACACATTTTCGGTAATAAAGTATCGGTAGGTGTTGTATTTCGTGGCGTAACAGAATCTACACGTGACGTAAGCGCATTTGCATTGGGTATTGATGCTGGTGTGCAGTACGTTTCTGGTAAAGATGATAACTTCAAATTTGGAATTGCATTGCGTAATGTAGGTTCTCGTATGCAATTTTCAGGTCAAGGATTAGCAGTTACAAGTGCCAATCCAACTGGACAAATTACTTATAATCTTACTAATGAAAAACGTTCACAGGGTGTACAATTGCCATCAACTTTGAGCATTGGCGCATCTTATGATGTTCTTTTTGGTAAAAAAAGCCGTTTATCTTTTTTAGGTCAATTTACATCAAACTCTTTTTCTCGTGACAATATTGGCGGAGGTTTAGAGTTTACAATTAACAATATGTTCGCTCTACGTGGCGGCTATCGTTATGAGGTAGGTGTAACACCTAAAAGTGTAGAAGCTCCAGTAGTAACAGGTATAAGCGGAGGCTTTTCTGTAGATTTCCCTATTCGCAAAGAATCAAAAAGCGGTTTAGGTATTGATTACAGCTACCAACAAACTAATATTTGGAAAGGCAATCATACTTTAGCGGTAAGAGTTGCGTTTTAATTCAATTGTAAAAAGTTTATATTTTATAAAAAACAGGCTGTATTCGAGAGAATACAGCCTGTTTTTTTATTTATTAAAAATCTAACCACTTTTCGTTAGATTTTCCAGAATTTACGACACATTCAATAAATTTCATACCACGTACACCTTCTTCTATGGTTGGGAAATCAAGAAAATGCGCTTCTGGTATTTTATTTTCCAAACGTGCTTGAATACATTTTGCCACATTTCTGTAGATATTAGCAAAGGCTTCGATGTAACCTTCGGGATGTCCAGCAGGAATTCTCGTATGCGCTTGCGTGATAGGGTACAATGCGCCAACGCCTGTACGTAAAATACGCATACTATCTGTCAAATGTCTGTGAATCAAAGTATTAGGCTTCATTTGCGACCATTCTAAACCGCCTTTTTCTCCATATATTCTTATCCGTAAATTATTTTCTTCGCCAGCCGAAATCTGACTTGCGGACAAAATTCCTCTTGCATCATTGTCAAAACGAAGTAAAATATTACAGTCATCATCCAGTATTCTACCATCTACGATGCTGCTTACATCTGCACAAATTGCTTTAATTTTCAAACCAGAAACATACTCTGCCAAATGTTCTGCGTGCGTACCAATATCGCCAACACAACCGCCCATACCCGAACGAGCAGGGTCGTTGCGCCAAGATGCTTGCTTTTGGTTGCTGTCTTCGAGTTTTGTAGAAAGCCAACCTTGCGGATATTCTACGACAACTTTTCTGATTTTTCCAAGTTCGCCATGAGCAATCATTGCTTTTGCTTGCTTGACCATCGGATAGCCAGCATACGTATGCGTCAAAGCAAAAATTAAATTTGTTTTTTCTGCAACTCCCTGTAAATCAATTGCTTCTGCAACATTCAAAGCCAGCGGCTTGTCGCAAACGACATGAAAACCATACTCCAAAGCCATTTTTGCAGGAGCATAATGAACGTGATTTGGCGTTACGATAGCCACAAAATCCATACGTATATCTGCTGGAAGTGCTGCTTCCCGTATAATCATTTCTTCAAAATTGGCATAAACTCGCTCTGCTGCGAGGAAAAAATCCTGACCAGAAAGACGAGATTTCTCGGCATCGCTACTAAACGCACCACAAACGAGTTCTATTTGTCCATCTAAATTTGCAGCCATTCTGTGTACTGCACCAATGAAAGCGTCACGTCCGCCGCCGACCATGCCCATTCTTATTTTTCGCATTTGTGTAAAATTATTTAGAATGAATTTAAAAAACGAGTAAAAAAACTACTCATTTTTGAAAATGATTTATAGAGTTTGTATCTTTGCAAAATTAAAAAACAAAAGTACAGTTTTTTTGTTAAAAAAGAAGAAACGAATACACTCAAAATACTTAATCTTATTTGATATTTTATGAAAGTAACTGATTATTTTAGTAAAGCGAACGAAAAGACCTTAATTTCCTTTGAAGTATTGCCTCCTCTGAAAGGTGGAAGTATGCAAGCAATTTTCGATACGCTTGACCCTTTGATGGAATTTAAGCCACCATTTATAGATGTAACCTACCACCGTGAGGAGTTTGTATATAACAAACGCCCAAGTGGATATTACGAAAAAACAGCGATTCGCAAACGCCCAGGTACGGTTGGAATTTGTGCTTCTATTATGCACCGTTACGGTGTAGACGCCGTTCCGCACTTGATTTGTGGTGGTTTTACAAAGGAAGATACCGAAAACGTATTGATTGACCTTAATTTTCTGGATATTAACAACGTTCTGGCACTTCGTGGAGATGCGCTGAAATTTGACGCTAAGTTTATCCCAAATCGTGACGGACACGAATATGCTTTGGATTTGACCAAGCATATTGCAGATATGAATCAGGGAAAATATCTTGATGCGAATATTGTTAATGGAGAAAAAACGAACTTTTGTATAGGTGTAGCGGGTTATCCAGAGAAGCATTTTGAATCGCCAAATTTAGATATGGACATGATTTATTTGAAACAAAAAATAGACGCTGGTGGCGATTATATCGTAACGCAAATGTTTTTTGACAATCAAAAATATTTCGATTTTGTGGATAAATGTCGTGCAATGGGTATCAATGTTCCTATCGTACCAGGTTTGAAACCAATTACAAAACGCTATCAATTGGCTTCGATTCCGAGAATGTTTTACATTAATTTACCGAATGAGTTGGTTGATGCTTTGCATAATGCAAAAGACGATGCTGCATTCAAGCAAATCGGAGTGGAATGGTGTATTGCGCAATCGAAAGAGCTAAAAGCACGTGGCGTTCCTTGTTTACACTACTACACGATGGGCGATGCTACTACTATTCGTAAAATTATTGAGCAAGTAGGATAGGTTTTAATAATTAATAATTATTAATTAAAAATAATTTGTAATCAATTGATTACGAGTTGCTTACAATTACTATTTTATATTTGTCAGCAATTCCAACTTTGGCTGCCAAACAGAATTTGGCAAATACATTGCTTGCTGCAAAAAGTATATTTTCTCGAACTTCTACTATAAAAAAGCTAGGAATTGTAGTTTTTGCAATAAACATTGTACATCCCAAACTCTGTTTGGGATAGAAAAAAGCCAAAGCGAGAATTGCTGTATATTTGTTATTCTGTATAATTATTTTTTTATGGCAAAAACAACAATTACAAAACGAGAATTACGCAAATTTATAAAAGCTGCCCTTTTTGAAGATGTACAAAATGGCGACATCACTTCTTTGGCATGTATTCCTGTGGAATCGAGAAGTCGTGCGCATTTACTTTGCAAAGATACTGGTATTTTGGCTGGTGTAAAATTCGCTGAACAGGTTTTTGCTTATTGCGACCCTTCCTATACGATAGAAATTTTTAAAAAAGATGGCGATTTTGTACAATATGGCGAAATTGCTTTTATTGTAGAATGTAATACAAGAGCTTTGTTGCAAGCAGAACGTTTGGTTTTGAATACGATGCAACGGATGTCTGGTATAGCGACTATGAGTAAAAAATTTGTAGATGCTGTAAAAGGTTTGCCTGTAAAAATTTTAGATACTCGCAAAACAACGCCGCTTTTTCGTATGATGGAAAAATGGGCGGTACGTATTGGCGGTTGCTATAATTATAGAGATGGTTTGTATGATAGATTTATGCCTAAAGATAATCATATAGATGCTTGTGGCGGTATCAAACAAGCGATTGAAAGCATCGTGGCGTATAAAAAAGAAAATGGTATTTTGCTTCCAACAACCGTAGAGGTTCGTACTTTGAAAGAACTCGGAGAAGTGCTTGAAATAGGCGGAGTAGAGCGTGTCATGTTGGATAATATGCCCATCGAAATGATGCAAGAAGCTGTGAAAATCGTGAACAAACGCATAGAAGTAGAAGCGTCGGGTAATGTAAATTTAAAAACTGTTCGTAGTATCGCAGAAACTGGCGTTGATTTTATTTCGTCAGGTGCGCTTACACATTCGGCGCAAAGTTTAGATTTGAGTTTGAAAGTTATAAAGTAAAAAGTAGATAAAATAAAAAAGCCTAAGTTCGCAAGAGCTTAGGCTTTTTATTTTATCTACAAAATTAATGCTGCACTACAATTTTTTTACTCGCCGCACCTTTCTCTGTATTTATTTTTAAATAATAAACACCATTTGGGAGCGATTGTACTTCAAACTGCGTATCAATACTTTCGTTTATAAAAGATTGCGAACTTATCCTTTGTCCTTGTACGTTAAATAAAGTAAGCTCTACTTTTCCGAGTTCGTTGCCATTCAAAAGCACTCCAAACGATTGATTGCTCGGATTTGGAAATACACGTACTGCTTTTTCAATATCAGGAGAAATATTTATGTTCGTAGGAGCATTTTCATCACGGATAATGTTATAGCGAAGCGTTCCTAAAAAACCACCTTCTCCATCTGAAATAATGAATAAGAAATAATCTGTATTAGCAGTAGCCGTTGCTGAATTTACATAACGAAGTATTTGTCCTTTATCCAAATCATCTTGGTTAAAAGTTTCGCCTACTTTCATAATTGTACCCCATTTTTCCAATAATCCATTTTCAGGTGCTGTTACGAGTGTATAAACTAATTTTCCGCCTGAGCTTTTATCATCTTTTGCTGCGAGTGTTGAAAAATCGATATATCGACCTTTTCCTTTTTTTACACGAAGCGTATCATTTTTGATAATTGTTGGTGCTGTGACGCTTGTTGCAAAACAGAATTTTAAACCCCAATTTGTAAACTGACCACCATCGCCAACTTTTGTATCATTGACTTTTAGCTTCCAAGTACCTTGTATTTCGTCACCATCAAAAACGCTAAGTGTTGTCAAAGGTTTGAAAGTTGCAGCAGCTGTAATAAAAGAACAGTTGAAACCAGAAGCCGATTCGTCATCAAAGTTCAGGTTGTAAGTAGCCGAAATAGAAGAACATTTTTTGCTAAATAAAGTAACTGTTTTACCCAAAGGGCTTTCTAAAACCATCTCTAAATCTCCGAAATTATCTTGATTTCCTTTGATACCAGTCACATTTATATCACTTACTTTGCCTGTTTCAGTAACATTTGTAAGCGATTCGTAGCTGTTTTTAGCACCACTTGATATGATTATTTTCTCATCTTTTTTAATTTCTTTACAGGATTGTACTAAAGTAGAAAAAGCGAAAGGCGTATTGTAATCGCCACTACGGCAAGTATTTTTTGCACGTACTCTCCAAAAATAAACGGTATTTTCTTGCAGTGTTACAGGCGTATTTATCTCTAATCCTTTCACATTTTCTTTGCTGTAAACAATAGTGTTGGCTGCAAAAGATGGATTTGTAGCTAATTGGAAATCATAAACGTCTGCAACAGCTGAAACATTCCACTTAAATGACGGTAGCGTACTTTGTGCGGTTGCGCCGTTGCTCGGTATTGCCAACGACAAATCATCAAAATTAGCGTATATGGTTTTAAAAGAAATTTCTCTATACAAAGTATCAGTGTCAGCAATTGCACGAATTTTTATGGTATAAATGCCTTGCTTACTTACCTTTGTCATATCAATAGAGAGATTTGTACTCTCGTTAGCGTCCAGTATTTCTTTGGTAAACTTGGCTACTGCACCGTTTGGTAAACCACCAACAATACTCAAATTGACTTTTTTATCAAAACCACCAAAAGTAGAGGTTTGGATATTAACAGCAGCTACATCTGGTAAACAAACAACATATTTAGATGAAGAAGCTATAAATGTATAGCCTTTTTTAGCAGAAGGATTTACTACAAAATTCTTTTGAGAAATGGTAAAAAAGATATTATCTGTAGGTTTTATTTTTATACGTGCCGAAGAAGTATTCACATTTAAAGGAATAATTACGCCTTCTGAGCCGTCATTTGGTGTATTTTTTAATAAAACAGTCGGGAAAGTAAGACCACCATCTGTAGAAAGTAAAATATCTACATTTTGCGCATCAACCAACGCTTTATCCGTATTAGCTACGTCCCATTTAATATTAGAGTACTCACTACTCGAAAGGGTATCAAAGGCAGCATTGGGATATTGCATGACGAAAGGCCCAGCCGTGTGCGTGGACTTAAATTTTATCTCGTCCCAAACAGTGCCGCCGCCATTTTTATTATTGTCACGAACAGTACAACGGAACGTGTAAGTACGTGTAGTATCAGGATAAAGCTCTGCTTTTGTCGTTTTATTTGCTAAAATATCTGACAATTTTGGAAAAATACGTGTAGGCGTACTTACAGGGTCGAAAACTCGAAAGGTATTAGCAAAAAGTGTTTTTTTAGAGCCAAGTGGTACATACATACCATCATCTGCTTGTTCCCAAGAGTAATTTAAAGGGTCGTTGTCCATATCGCTTGCAGCAGCAGTCAATTCAAAAGGAGTTCCGATTGGGATATTCAGACCATCAGGCAAAGGAATATTTACGTCAGGAGCGTGATTTGAAGTAACGATTTTTTCAGGGCAACTATTACCATTTCCTTGTCTGGAATGTTCCATCATTTGCTCCAAAGAACCAACACTATATACATCTGAAATGTCGTGCCAATAAGAACCCGTAATATTATCTGAGCCGCATGAGCCGTCGTAAGACATAATTGTAGTACCACTTCCTGGCTCGATAGCCGAACTTGACGCTACTTGCGATTGGTCAGTTCCATTTCCACAAGAACTCATCGTGTGGCTTGCACTAAACTGATGCCCCATTTCGTGACACATAATAGTTACTGCAAATTGGTCTGCGCTACCACCAGCATCGCCACTCATACCGTTTCCTTTTGAGGCATTATTACAAATAACACCAGCATTCGCAACGCCTCCTACATCGGAGCAAGGTCCTGCAACCGTATGTCCAAAATCATAATTGGCATCGCCAATACGTGATTTGATAACAGAGGTACTGATAGATAAAATATCTTTACCCAAAGTTCCTTTTAGAAAAGGGTCTTTGGATGCGTCTGTAAAAATAAGTGTATCATTTTGAGCAATTAACTCGAAACGGATTGCCAGTTCGTCGCTGAATTTTTTGTTACAACGATTGACCAATTGCACCACATAGCTCAGTGCACTTGCTTTTGTGCCGCCATGTTTTGCGGAAAATTCGCCCGTGGCAGTAACCGCTACACGGTATTTACGAACAGTCACTAAATTACCACTTCTCGTAGCACCTGTAGCTTGAAAAGGCTTTGTCGTATTGATATTGTGAGAAAAATCTTCCTGTTCTATACCACAAGTCAAGTTTTTTGGGCGGTTTTTACCGTCATTATCATGGGTAAAATACGAGATATAATAAGCGGTTTGTTCTGTAGCGAAAGGGTCGATATAAACCTCGCCTTCGGGTGTAGAAATGATAGCACTAAAACCATTTAGTGTATAATCAAAACGTGCGCTGTACTCGTTGCGTGCGCCACCAACTGCCGAAAACGTCTTAAAAATAGGATATTTTGCATACAAACCTGGTGCATAAATGGGAGATTCTACCGTCTTGAATTGTACCAAACCAATGTTAGGTAAAGGTAATTCCACTATCAAAGGCTGCTGCGCTGCTGCCGAAAACTCCATAGGAGCTTTGTCTAACATATTTTTTAGAGCTTGAAAATCCGCTTGCCAAACCGTATATTTTTCAGGTTGGATTTTGCGTTCCATTTGTTTGGTCAAAACAATACGACTTTCGTCTGCTTTTGACCAAATACTTTTCTGAGCAAAAAGTAGTGTGTAGCTAACTACAAAAAAAATAAGTAAAAATAAGTTCTTGAACTTCATGGAAATAGTATTTTAATTAGAAATAAAAAATATGTGTAAAAATATGATTTATTTTGTAATACTACATTTTTGCAAGCTCTTTTTTATTTATTTTTAGATGAAATAGATAAAATAATGTTTTTTGCCGCTTTGTGGAATTTGTTTAGCTTTATTTTAGGGATAAATGAATTGAAATTGATAGCGATTGTGTAAGATAAATAATTTTG
>JANMGN010000595.1:0-4256 GCA_031374645.1 Chitinophagales bacterium
GTTTGAACAGGTTTGAACAGGTTTGAACAGGTTTGAACAGGTTTGAACAGGTTTGAAAGAAAAGGGTTGTCTTTTTCATAAGAAAAGGATTGTTTTTGGTACAAAAAATTGGTTTTGAGATAATGTATAGCTCGGGATAAAGCTATCCATCAAATACTATCACAAAGATACTAAAAAAAATGAAAAAAAGCAATAGCCTTTTGTAAATCTGAAAATTTTGGTCGAATAAATAGAAATTTTGTTTTAGATTACATAAAAACCGTAAAAACTGCAAAACGTATTTCAGTTTTTACTGTAAAACTGCAAAATGTGTTAATTTTAGTTAAAGAAAAATAAAAAATATACTCCCTTCGTTTAAAATTTTATTAAGTTACTAAATATTTAAAAACATGAAAAAACCAAAACAACTCTTTTTTATCCTCATCAGTACATTTTTCATTGGAAAAATAAACGCACAATGGTCTATTACGCCAAACATTGGTATAAATAATACAAGGATAATAGTGTCTAAAAGTCCAATCGACTTAAAAAACACTGTCGCTAACTTTGTAGCTTTTGGTGTTGCACCTCGCTATCGTTTGAACAAAAAATTTGCGATAGAAGCTAATATTCAGTATTCAGAAAAAGGAATATCACAAAGTAAATTGACCTTTATTGATGTAATCCCTACTTTTGAATACAGTCCCCTACCCTATTTGAGTTTTTACTCAGGCGTAAATGTTGGTGCGAAAATAAAAGGACGCTTTCTTTTGGTGGACGGAACTTGGGGAAAATCAGATTTCATATATTCACTTTACGATAAATACAATGTAGGTGCAATACTGGGCTTGAGAGCTAAAGTATAAAAATGTACAATTGGGTTTTCATGCAGACAGAGGACTTAGAAACTTGTCCAACACTATTTTTACAAATGATAACGGAAATGTTATAAAATCAGCATCGGCGTATTATTTAATTTATCAGCTAAATCTGGGTTATACGATTGATTTTAAAGCGAAATAATATGCTTCGGCAGTAAAAACTTAAAAAAGGTTTGCAGTAAAAACTGCAAACCTTTTTTTTATTTTTATTTATTTATTTTTATTTTTTATACCTCACGGGTCTTGAAGATCCGTGAGGTATAAAAAATAAAAACGTATTGCAGTAAATACTGCAATACGTTTTGCATATTTATTTAAAAATAAAAATACAAAATACACGAAAGGCGTTTTAAGTTATTCTAAAACAGAAAATAGGAGCTTTGTGTTACTTTTATAAAATAGCTTCTCAAAATCGCTCTAAGGCTTAAAAAATAGCATACTCCTGCCCTGTTTTTACTTTCTATATCTAAATTTTGTTTAATAATGTACAAAATGCAGTATAAACTGCAAAACATTTTGCAGTTTATACTTTTTTACTGAAAAACTTAAAAAAGGTTTGGCGGTTTGCAGTTTTTAAGTATCTTTGCAGCGAGAAAATTTATTGGAAATGAAGGTTAAAAATTATTTTTTAACATTTAAAATCGCTCGAAAGCCAATTCCTTTGGCAGAGTGCAATTTAGCACAATCTTAAATTTACGTATGATTATTTCAATTACAAGTCTAAAAGGTGGTGTAGGGAAATCCACTATCACACAAAATCTGGCGGTTACGTTCGCTCATATTGGTCATAAAGTTTGCATCGTAGATGCCGATACCAACCAAAGTTCTATGAAATGGGCTGGTTTGCGAGAAGAAAATATGCCTAATATCATGGTCAGTGGACAGCAAGATGATGCCGCTTTGCTTAAAAATGTAAAATTACTCAACCAAGATTACGATATTGTTTTGATAGACGGTACGCCTTCTTTGTCAAAAACAACGAGTAAAATCTTGCTTTTAGCAGATTTGGTCATCATCCCGATTTTGCCAAGTGGTTTAGATTTTTGGGCAACAGAACTATTTATCGAGCGTTTTGAAGAAGCGAAATCACTTCGAGAACAGACTATTCCAGCGTATTTTCTACTCAATCAGCATGACGAGCGTTTTACACTCGGTCGTGAGGCACGTGAAGCATTGGCATCATTTGAAGGTATTAGTGTTTTTACGAGCTTTTTAAAGAGCCGTACAGCCTACCGAAAAGCCGTTATCGAAGGCATGGGTGTTTATGAGTTTAGCGACCCGAAAGCAAAAGAAGAAATGGTTAATTTGACCAATGAAATACAAGAAGTGCTGACAAACCTTTAATTTTTTTTAATAAAAAATAAATAATTTTAAGTTTTGCAGTAAATACTGAAAAAAGTTTTGCAGTTTTGCAGTAAAAAAGTATATAAATTCTTTACAAATAAAAAAATATGGCAAAATCATTAAAAGATACCTTAAAACTCGGTCCGAAAATGGAATTTAAAAAGACCGATAAAAATATCGAAGCAACCGAAATCGCTGTGGCTCAACTGCACGAACCTGAAGTGGCAATCGTAGAAACGCCTGCGCCAAAAGAAATAGTGGTAGAGAAAATCGTGGAAAAAGTAGTAGAAAGGATAGTAGAGGTCATTCCAGAAGCTGCGCCTACGGTAGATGCTGAAATCACAAAACGAGTTACACTCGATATTGGACTTAGTCTTCATGCAGAAATAAAAATGAAAACTTTTCGTAAAGGCATCACTATTAGAGAATATCTTTTAGATTTGGCAAGAAAAGATCTCTTTGGTGTGCAGTAATACAGTTTTACAGTAAATACTGCAAAACTTAAATGCGGTAAACCGTATTTACTGCAAAACTGCATTAACTTTAATTTCTAACCTACTCGAATTCGATTACTTTTACGATGACAAAAACAATCTTAGTACAAGATATAGACATTCGCATATCAGAAATACAGAGCGAAGAGTATTTTTCGCTGACAGATATTGCCAAAAAATTTAACCTCGAAAACCCTACAAGCCTGATAATGAACTGGTTGCGCACCAAAGATACCATAGAACTCTTGGGAACTTGGGAGATGTTGCACAACACAGGTTTTAACCCTATCGAATTCGAGCGGATTAAAAACGAGGCTGGAACGAACCGTTTTACGATGTCTGTAAGCAAGTGGATTGATAGTACAAATGCAAAGGGGATATATTCTAAAAGTGGTCGTTATGGAAGTGGTACATCTGCACACCGTGATTTGGCGTTGGCATTTTGCTACTGGTTGAGCCCTGCATTTCAATTGTACGTACTAAAAGAGTTCCAACGTTTAAAAAAACAGGAAGCCGAAGCGCAAAAAGAACAAGCTGTTTGGGATATGAAACGGATGCTTTCCAAAGTAAATTATCGCATACATACGGAAGCGATACGAGAGCATTTGATACCGCCACGGATTGCTGCAACTCGTTTGGAAGGCGTGATTTTTGCGAATGAAGCTGACCGTTTGAACTTGGCACTTTTTGGTGTGACTGCAAAACAATGGCGAGCAGATAATCCTTCCCTAAAAGGAAATATGCGAGATAATGCAAGCGCAGAGCAACTTCTGGTGCTTTCTAACCTTGAAAACCTGAATGCGGAATACCTTCGCCTTGGTTTTTCGGAAACTGACCGTGTGCAGAGATTAAATGAAGTGGCGATTTATCAGTTGGAACTGTTGCTGACTATGTCAGTTGCGCTACCTACTGTAAAAGGAAATGACGTTAATCTGTTGTAAAATATCAGTATTTTCAATTTTACAAACACCTAAATTTGTTATACTTGATTAAATATTTTGATAATTCTCGCTTGAAAAATTGCATGAAATAGTCTTTTTTTCATTCTTAAAGAAAATAACTCGTAGCTTTTAACTATGAGTTATTTTTTTGAGTAAAATGTGGTATTTAGTATTAAAAATTTATAAAAAAGTTACAGCATAAAATTGTTGTAATCCTTTTAATTCTTTTTAATCTCTTTTAATACTTTTCAGCCTTTGTAACTAATTGATAATGAGTAAATTACAAACATTAATATAACAAATTTAGGGTAAAATACAACAAATTTAGGGATATACCTAACAAATTTAGGGTAAAACATAACATAAGTAGGTATTATGTATAACAAATATAGGTGTTTTTTCAATCTAAATATAACAGATATAGGGTTTCTTACTTTCACCTACTATAACAAAAGTAGGGTAGTGCTTTTTATTTAAAAATGACAATTACAAGTATTTGATTATCAGCATATTATGAAATTTTATTTTAAAAAATAAACCACAAACTATAACAAAAATAGGTGTCCTACGTTTGTTATAGTTGATTGATAAAAATAAAAATGTATTTTGAATTTATT
>JANMGN010000600.1:0-7226 GCA_031374645.1 Chitinophagales bacterium
TTTATAACTAAAAATTTAGTTGCATAATTTTAAATTTAGCTATACCTTTGTAATCATAAAAATACAAAATGCAAAAATTAACAAAATCAGAAGAAGAAATCATGCAATTGCTTTGGCAACTCGAACGAGCGACCGTCAGTCAGTTGATAGAACTGATGCCCGAGCCTCGTCCGCCACACAGTACAGTTTCTTCGTTTGTTCGTCTTTTGGAAAAAAAAGATTTTGTAGGACATAAAGCTTACGGCAAAACCTACGAATATTTTCCATTGGTCACGAAAGAGCAATACAGTTCTCGTTCGCTTACGGATTTGGTACGTGATTATTTTGATGGCTCTATGCAAAGTTTAGTTTCATTTTTGGTAAAAGATGAAAAAGTAAACGTTCAAGAATTAGAAGAAATATTAAAGGATTTTCCTACGAAATGATTTTAAAAATTAACAAAATACTATAAAATGGTTTATTTACTTCAAATCAATCTTTGTTGGGCGATATTTTATACGCTGTATTGGCTTTTTTATCGTCAAGAAACATTTTTTCGAGCAAACCGTTTTTTCCTAATTTTTACGTTGATTTTAGGATTAATATTGCCGTTTGATATTGCAAAATGGCTTTCACAATCTGTTGATAATGAAAATGTTATCGTAATTTATTTGAAAGAAATTATCGTAAATGCAAACCAAACAGGCGAGCAAATACAAACATTTTCGATAGATTATAGGGAGATTTTAACTTTTTTGTATGCGGCAGGCTGTACTGTTGTTTTGCTGCGTTTTTTATTTGGCTTAAAAAAATTATACCATTTATACACACAAGGCGAAAAGGAAAAAAGAGAAGGTTATACGCTTGTAAAAACTCAAGAAATTCATTTGCCTTTTTCGTTTATGGGCTTTGTCTTTTGGTCAAAATTGATTGAAAATGAAGATGAGGAACGTTACAGAATTTTGATGCACGAGGTCGCACACGTCCGTCAGCGACATTCCTTAGATGTGCTTTTTGTAGAACTGCTCAATATTATTTTTTGGTGCAGTCCTGTTTTGTTTTTATACAAAAAATCTTTGCGTGCCGTACACGAGTATTTGGCAGACGAAGCAGCCACGACAGATTTTTCAAAAAAAGAATATGGTACTTTATTAATACGTCAATCGCAATCCGGAATGCAGTTGGCTATCGCAAATTCTTTTATTCATTCACAACTAAAACAACGTTTTGCTATGATGCTAAAACCTTCATCTCCTCGTGTCGCATACCTAAAATATGTGTTTTGCACACCAATTATCTTATTTTTGTCTTATTTTTTGCACCAACAAAGCCTAAATGCGCAAAAAGTAATAGCATTAGAAGATATTGCTAAAACCTCTATTTCTACTAATTTCGATGTCAGAGAATCGATAGATACTATAGTGACATTTGACCCAAGTACCTTTAAAGAAAGTATTAGAATAGTAAGTAGTACTGATACTATTTACAATAGAGTAGATAAACAACCTACGTTTATTTACGGACAAGATTCTTTGATGCGATTTTTGATCTATAATGTAAAATATCCCAAAGAAGCACGTGAAAAAAATATTAGTGGCAGAACCGTTATCAAATTTGAAGTCAATCCACGAGGTTGGGTATCTAATATAAAACTCCTAAGAAGTTCTGGTAGCGATTTATTGGATAATGAAGCCTTGCGTGTTATTTCTATTTTTGCCCCTAATGAAATTAGTGACAAAACAACACTTTATTGGTTTCCTGGCGTACTTAAAGGTAAAAATGTATCGACCTATTTTACACTACCTATTTCTTTCAAATTGTAAATAAAATACTAAACGCAGTCAGGGTTTTGAACCCTGACTGCGTTTAACCTAAAAAGTAAAATTTAGGGTTCGATAAAAATTGGTATTCCGATTGCTACTGCATCGTAAAATTATCCTAAAATATCTTCATAAACAACTGATTTCAAGTCGTTTACGTTTTTAATTATTACTTATCTATTCAAAAAATACGTTTTAAACAAAGCCATTTCTTGTTGTTCAATTTCAACAAATTTAGAGAAAATCTTGTCATTTACTTTTGATTTCAAGGCAGAAATACCAACATCGATTAGCCGAAGCCCTTGCTCCGTGAGTAAAATATTATCAAAAGCTAAACCACCAATATCAGACGGGCGTTTTATATCTCTATGAACAAAACCAGCTTTGTGAAGTGCTGTTAGTTCATCTTCAAACACAGACCACCAAAGCAACCTTATTTCTACTTCGTAAGCACGAAAATCAAGTGGTTTTATTCGTTCCATAATCAGCATTTCGGCTGCCAAATCATCGTTATATTCCAGTCTTTTGAATTGCGAAACAAGCCCATTGATACCATTGGCAAACTGCATTTTCTCAGCTTCTGACCCAATATCGGAGCGTGTATCGTTCGTAAATAGCTTTGCCACTTCTGTATCTGATAGCACAATAACGGTGTTATTTGCACCTGACGACAGTTTTCTTGGATATTTCATATTTCAGTATTTTTAGATTTTTACTTTAAATTATTTTTATAAGTAACTGATTATGAATTGTTTATATTTTTAATTATGAATTTTTAATTACAACTGTTAATCCTAATTCTGCTCCTTTTTGTAACATCAGCGCAAAAGCGGCATCATAATCATTCGGAATATCGCCATCGAGCATAGCATCTTTTACAAATTCTTTGATAACACCAACGGGGCGAGAAGGCGCAATCCCAAAAGTCGCCATAATAATCTCGCCAGTAATAGGTGGCTGCCAATTTCTAATATGATCTTTGGCTTCGAGTTCTACTATTTTTTGCTTTACAATCTCGTAATTTGCCAGATAACGCTCTACTTTTTCTTCTTTTTTGGAAGTAATATCGCACTGTGCAAGCAACATCAAATCGTCAATATCTTCGCCAGCATCAAAAAGTAATCGTCGAATAGCCGAATCAGAAATCTCCTCTTTGGTCAGTGCAATCGGGCGCAAATGCAGTTGTACGAGTTTCTGTACATACTTCATTTTTGCATCCATCGGGAGTTTCATTTTGGTAAAAATCCGAGGTACCATGTGCGCACCAAGTGTTTCGTGACCATGAAAAGTCCAACCATGTGTAGGGTCGAAGCGTTTGGTAGGCGGTTTTGCAATATCATGCAAAAGTGCAGCCCAACGCAACCAAATATTGTCTGATTTTTGCGCCACATTGTCCACGACTTCCAGCGTATGATAAAAATTATCTTTGTGTGCCTTTCCGTTTCTTTTTTCTACGCCAAAAAGTGCTTGTACTTCTGGGAAAACCAAAGGCAACAATCCCGTATCGAACAATAACTTGAAACCAACAGACGGTTTTTCAGAAGCTAATATTTTTTCTAACTCAATCGTAATACGCTCTTTTGAAATAATGTGTATGCGCTCTTTGTTGTCTTTTATCGCTCGTAACGTTTGCGGATGAATGGTAAAATGCAGTTGTGAAGCAAAACGAATCGCACGCATCATACGCAACGGATCGTCTGAAAAAGTACGGTCTGGTTCGAGTGGTGTTTTGATATTTTTTTCTTCTAAATGAACCAAACCATTAAAAGAATCTAATATTTCGCCAAAATTAGCTTTATTTAAGCTAATTGCTAAGGCATTTATGGTAAAATCACGACGATTTTGGTCGTCTTCGAGTGTTCCTTCTTCTACACTTGGTTTTCGAGAATCCATTCGGTAAGATTCTTTTCTTGCGCCTACAAACTCTATTTCCATGTCATCGCAGCGAAACATCGCTGTTCCGAAACGTTGAAAAATGGCTACTTTGGGCTGTGGAAAAAATTTTTCTGCCGTACGTTGTGCGAGTTCTACACCACTGCCTACACAAACGATGTCAATATCGTTGCAAGGTCGTGCTAAAATTTTGTCACGCACGTAGCCACCTACAGCATACGCAGGAAAGCCTAATTCTTCAGCCGTTTGGCTGATTAATTCTAATATTTTTCGCTCTTTTTTTGTAATATTGAAAATCATCGTGCAAATATACAACAAGTAGTTGGGAAAGATACTGATTTTTATTTTCAAAATTATCGGGTATTTATCGCAAGTTTAAAACCCTGGTAGGATTTAATACGACGTTTAACCGCCAATTTCGTTTATTTTGTACAAACAAAAAATGCAACTACTTGATTACCAAATAGTTGCATTAATTTGCGGAAAGACAGGGATTCGAACCCCGGGTACCTCACGGCACAACGGTTTTCAAGACCGCCGCATTAAACCACTCTGCCATCTTTCCGTGGTAAAATACCTTAGCTTTGCATTGAACTGAATATAACGATGTTACTTCTGTTTTGCGAGTGCAAAGATACGTTGAGTTTTTTTATTATACAAATTTTTGGGTAGTTTTTTCAAAAAAAGTAAATCATTTTTTCAAAAGGAAAAAGTATTTTTAAGTAAATATAAATTAAGTATTTGAAAATCAGTTAGTTACATTTTATTTCTGTAAGTAGTTGGGCTAAAATAAAAAAGCAACATTTCCAAAATCGGAAACATTGCTTTTTTTATTTTGAATAATCAAGTTTTTATTTTACAAACAACTGGAACTCTACACGACGATTTTTCGTGCGTCCTGCTACTGTTTTATTTTCTGCAATAGGAAGCGAAGAACCATTGCCTACATAACTCATACGGATTGCTTGTATGCCTTTGCTTACAAAATAATCGTAACAAGCCTTTGCACGTGCTTCTGAAAGTCTTCTGTTAGTAGCTTCTTTTCCTTGGTTATCCGTATGACCTGCGATAGACATCGTATATTCAGGATATTTTTTCATAATATCTACTACATTATCTAAGATGACATACGAAGGCGTTTTGATTTTTGCAGAGCCTACCACAAAATCAACGCCATACAATGCTTCTTTTAGCGTTTGTTTGTCTTCTTGCTTGATTTCTGGACAACCTTGTAAGAAACTTACACCTGCCAAAGTAGGACATTTATCTTTGCTGTCCTCTATACCATCGCCATCTGTATCTGGGCAACCGTCAAGGCGAGCCAATCCTTTTTTGTCTGGACAAAGATCGTCTCTATCTACTACGCCATCGCCATCGGTATCTACATCAGGGCAGCCAGCGTTTTCTTTTGGTCCTTTTGCAGTTGGACATTTATCCAATTTATCTTCTACACCATCGCCATCTGTATCACGAGTTGGGCAACCTGCGTATTCTTTAATTCCTTTTTCGCTTGGACATTCGTCGTCTTTATCAGAAATACCATCTTCGTCTGTATCTGGGCAACCTTTGAGGTCTTTCAAACCAACTACGTCTGGGCAAAGGTCTTCGCCGTCTGTCACACCGTCACGGTCAGCATCTGGACAACCACCTAAACTTTTGAAACCTGCCACATCTGGGCAATTGTCAAAACGGTCACCAACGCCATCGCCGTCTTTATCAGGACAACCTTTACTTTTGAGAGGGCCAGCAACTTCTGGACAAGCATCTACATCATCTCCGATGCCATCTCCATCAGTATCTTTGATAAAAGGAATACGGTACGAGAGTACCAATCCACCTATCATGTAAGTATCTTTTTTATCTGCATCGCCTGCTTGGCTCACACCATCGAGATAATCTGTAAGTGTCCAACGGAAACCTAATTCAGCGCCAACTGTCCATGATTTACTAATATCCATTTTAAGACCCAAACCAAGTGGAATAGCCAAATTTCCTTTTTTCGCCTTCGTATTGCGATCTGCGTCAATTCTCGCTTTGGGAATATTCGTAACACTTTCGTTGAAATTAACTTCGGGATTGACATTTGCAAGTGCTAATCCTGCAAATAAATATGGCGAAACTGTTCTGTTAAATTTTCCTTCACTAATATTGGCATAGCGTTTTTTGCCCAAAATATCGTACTCGCCTACCAAAGCAAGCTCTCTGATTGGAGATTTGAAACTAAAAGCACGTTTTTGTCTGTCTGCATAGTTGCTATCGTAACCACTTATTTTACCCGAGGTAAAACTACCTCTTATCGCAAAGTTATCATTGATATGGTAACGAACCAATCCTGCAAGTGCCAAACCAATTTCTTTTAAGTCATTTTTTTGTAAATCGCCTTGATATTGCGAACCTCCGAAAAGCACACCGACTTCCCACTTTTGGTGCATCATAGTAGTCGTAGGTTTTTTCTTACTCTTTTTCTGAGCAAAAATATTGGAGAGAGGAAGTGCGATAGTTAATAAAGCAATTGCAAGAGGTAAAAATGCTTTTACCTTAAATGTATTAATTCTCATAAAATTTAAAATTTCTTTTGTAAAAACCGAAGTAGCGAGTTACTTTTGTCCGAAATATTCGTTATTATGTTTCCTGTTGATTATAGTTGAATGGAGTTGATTTTCTCGCTTACTTACAAAATTAGTGTAAATATCCAATGTTTTTATGTAAAAAGAAAGTTTTTGGCACTACTTTTTACGAATATCTTATATATAATTTTTTATTAATCGTAAATTCTTATCTCACAAATGCTTAAAAGTGTATTTTTTTATTTATATAATATACTGAAAAACAATAAGTTTGCTCTTATTTACACTTTTTTTATATTAAAAATATCTTTTTTAGATGCGCAAACATCTGACAAAATAATATTTGATTCTTTGCAAAAATTAGAAGCGAGAATTACGCCAAAGGGCTTACAAGATGCACATCCTTTTCAAAGTTTTATTACGCTTCGTCCTGCTTCTGAAAAAGATTCTGTTCCGCTTGAACTTGCTGAATATCAGTATGAAAATGGCGCACGTGTTTTTTTGATGAATACGCCTTATGAAAAAGATTTAATTCGCCTCAAAGCGATTTCTTGGGGCGGTTATTCTTTGTATGATAGCGAGGAAGATAGAAAATTGGTGTACACTTCGCCTGAAGTAATAGAAAGTTTGGGCGTCGGCGATTTGAGTAGAGCTGAATTGATATTTCTAATGGCGAGAGATACTATTTCTACTCTTACATGGAGAGAAAGACAAGTAGGTACTTTTAAAATAAATGAACTCAATGAGCAATTGGATATTGAGTTTACAGGAGAGCGTTTTGAAACTGTTATGAAAGTGCTGTATAATTATTTTACCAATTTTACAACACAAGGTAAAACACGGCTTGACCAAGACACTATAAATAAATATAGTCCACTTAAACTAAATAAAATAGATAGCGTCTTAATGTTCTTAGAGAACGAGCATTTGATAACAACAAATTGCATGTACATACTGTAAAGCAAAA
>JANMGN010000626.1:0-2387 GCA_031374645.1 Chitinophagales bacterium
GGACGATACAAAGCGTTCATGGCAATTAAATCGGCAAATTTATCAGGTTTCAAATTGATAAGATGCTTTTGCATACCAGGACTTTCAAATTGGAAAGTCGCATTTGTTTCTCCATTTTGATAAAGCGCATAAGTCTTTTGGTCGTCAAGTGGAATATCGTCAATATCGATTTTTACACCATGATTTTCCTCTATCATTTTCAAAGCATCACGCATGATAGTTAAGGTTTTTAGTCCTAAAAAATCCATCTTGATAACACCAGCGTCTTCGATAATCGAGCCTTCGTATTGTGTGAGCAAAAGGTC
Source organism: Chitinophagales bacterium (assembly GCA_031374645.1). Lineage (GTDB taxonomy): Bacteria > Bacteroidota > Bacteroidia > Chitinophagales > Saprospiraceae > CANHEE01. The sequence continues at coordinate 306 of JANMGN010000626.1, forward strand.
AGAATCTTTTGCTACACAAACAGGAATAATCTCGGTCAAATCCTTTGGTGCAATGATAATACCTGCGGCGTGAACTCCTGTGCCACGAACCGAACCTTCTAAAACAGCCGCTTCACGCAAAACATCAGCTTGCATACCGACACCTGCATAAATTTCACGCAATTTTTTAATATTATCTATATCTTCTGCTGCATATCCCTCTTTTTCTTTCAAACTATTTGCACCATCAAACGGCGAAAAAAGTACCCTATTGAGGTTTGTTCCAGGTTTGTCAGGCACTAATTTTGCCAACATATTACTCTCTTGTAGCGGTAAATCCATCACACGAGCGACATCTTTAATAGACATTTTTGCCGCCATCGTACCATACGTTACAATTTGTGCCACCTGTTGTTTTCCATATTTCTCTACGACATAATCAATCACTTTTTGGCGACCTTCATCGTCAAAATCCGTATCAATATCGGGCATGGATTTACGGTCAGGATTCAAAAAACGCTCAAAAAGTAGTTGGTATTTTATAGGGTCAATATTTGTAATTCCAATACAATAAGCTACCGCCGAACCAGCCGCCGAACCACGTCCAGGTCCAATAAATACACCTAAATCACGACCAGCTTTTATAAAATCGCTCACAATCAAGAAATATCCAGCAAAACCCATTGTTTTTACCGTATGTAACTCAAAATTTAAGCGTTCTTCTACTTCTGCTGTGATGTCTTTGTAACGCATTTTTGCACCTTCATAAGTAATATGTCGGAGGTAATCGTCTTGGGTCAAAAAGCCTTGCGGAATTTCAAAATTGGGCAATAAAATATCTTTTTTGAGTTTTAAAAACTCTACTTTGTCCACAATTTCTTGTGTATTATCCAGTGATTCGGGAATATCGGCAAATAATTTGCCCATTTCCGCTTGCGTTTTAAAATAAAATTGGTTGTTGGGAAAAGCAAAACGACGACCTTTTTGAGAAACGCCTTCGTCAGAGAAATTTTCCCATTTTGGCGTAGCTTGTTTCTCTCCTGTATTGATACAAAGTAAAATGTCATGTGCGTTTGCGTCATCTTCATTTACATAATGAGAATCATTCGAGCAAATCATTTTCACATTAAATTCATTAGCGAAACGTATCAAAACTTCGTTCACTTTCACTTGGTCAGGAATATCGTGACGCTGCAATTCTATATAATAATCTTCTCCAAAAATATCCAACCACCATTTAAAAGCTACTCGAGCTTCGTCTTCGCCTTTTGTCAAAATCAATTGAGGAACTTCTGCACCGATGCAGCACGTCGTAGCAATCAATCCTTCGTGGTATTGCAAAACGAGTTCCTTATCGATACGTGGATATTTTCCATACATACCTTCTATGAAACCAAGCGAACAAAGTTTAGTCAGATTTTTATACCCTTCTGCATTTTTTGCTAAAAAAAGTTGATGATGTCTTTTGTCACGGAGTTCTTTTGAAAACTGTTTTTTATGCCTATCTGCTACCATATAAAACTCGCAACCTACAATAGGTTTTACATCGCCATTGTATTTCCCTGCCTCAGCCACAAACTGAAATGCCCCAAACATATTACCATGATCCGTAATTGCAAGGGCTTTCATACCATCTTTATGTGCTTTTTTATAAAGCGCACCAATATTGGCTGCGCCATCAAGAAGAGAGTATTGCGTATGTACGTGGAGATGTGCGAAGTTTGGCATTGTATATTTTCTTTTTTAGAGTACAAAGTTACAACACTTTTACTTAAACTTGTTTCGGCTGTGGAAAACTTTTTGTTGTTAAAAATTCTGTGAAAGTTTTTTTGAAATATATGCTAAAAAAAGCCCTAATGTTTTTCACATCAGGGCTTCAAATCAATACCTCATTACTACTACTTTTTCTGTCATTTCTGTACCCGTATTTTTATTTGTAATAAATACTTGGTAAATACCTGACAACCAATTTTCTGTTTCTACTTCAAGGTTACCTTCGGTATTTTGTAGATACACAACTCTTCCTTGCATATCTACAATACTTACAGCGTACGCTCCTTTTTCAAGATTGATATTGAAAAAATTGTCTGTCGGGTTCGGATA
>JANMGN010000644.1:0-1667 GCA_031374645.1 Chitinophagales bacterium
TCCGTAGTATAGCACTCGCAGAGATAGTAATAGAGCTGGATTAATTCTAATTCTTTCATTATCAGTATTTTATATGTTTGGTCACACAAAAATACTTGCTTTTTTGATACTATCTCTGTTTTATCTAACCCAATGTTCGCATTAAATAATGGATATATATAAAACAAAATCACGTTGGAAATTTTATTTGGCAGCAGCAGGAATCCTAATTGCTGGCATGTCTATGTACTATACCAATTATCTGGTACAGAAATTAGAAGAGGAAGAAAATAAAAAAATAAAAATTTGGGCTACTGCTAACGAACGCCTCAATAATGCGCCTGCTAATGATACAATCAGCGATTATACGTTGCATACCGAAATTTTGGAAGCCAATACGACTATTCCAGTAATTTTAGTAAATGACGGCGGTGGAATAGATGGTGTAAGAAATTTTGGCGACGACAAAGATATTGATCCTAATTTTTTGACTTCTGACGAGTTGAAAAAAGAACTTGCTTCCATAAAAGCCGAAGGTATTCCACCCATTGCTATTGATGGTTTCAAGATTTACCATAAATACTCTAAAATACTGATATTGCTTCGATATTTTCCCTTGGTACAATTTATTCTGATTGCAGCTTTTATTTTGTTCGGATATTTGGGCTTCAGCAATGCCCGACGAGCAGAGCAAAATCAGGTTTGGGTCGGTATGGCAAAAGAAACAGCACACCAACTCGGTACGCCAATTAGTGCGATTTTGGGTTGGATAGATCATCTTAAAATGATGTACGAAGGTAATGAAGCAAGCGATGAAATACTGGCAGAACTAAACAAAGATGTAGATAGGTTAGGTTTGATTGCAGAGCGTTTCTCTAAAATCGGTTCTGCGCCTGCTTTGGAAAGTATCAATATATATGAAGAGTTGGAAAAATGCCGTGAGTACATGCAAAAACGCTCTTCTCGACAAATCGTTTTTGATTTCCCGACGCTAAACCAAACGCCTTTGATGGCAAAAATTAATCCGCCGTTGTTTGATTGGGTTATCGAAAATCTCTTGCGAAATTCCCTTGATGCAATGGATGGCAAAGGAAAAATTACAGCAACGATTTATGAAGAAACTAATTTTGTTTGTATAAATATTTCAGATACAGGAAAAGGAATTCCTTTGAATAAATTTAAAACTGTTTTTAATCCTGGCTATACGACTAAAAAAAGAGGTTGGGGCTTAGGACTATCATTAGCAAAACGCATCATAAAAGATTACCACAAAGGGAAAATTTTTGTTCAAAAATCAGCACTAAATGAAGGTACTACATTTTGCATAAAATTACCCAAGTAGTTGAACTAAAATAACCGCAATTTTTAAAGGGTCACGAAGGACTCCTTGCGAGAAGACGTTGGAAAAATTATCGATTATTTCTATACGCCTACCTAATTAAAAATTATAAACTGATTTTGAGTAATTAGAGCTATCTTTTGGTCTTATTTGGAGACGAAAACAGTGAACAGCATTTTATTTTTGAAATTTTTTTTATTTTTTTTGAAAATAATTTTTAAAATTTTAAAAACATAACTATATGATTATCAGGTAATTATGTTTTTTATTAAGAATAAATGAAAAAAAAATTATTATTTTTTCAAAATAAATAAAATTATATTTTTTACTTTTTTTTCACAAATTTTAT
>JANMGN010000672.1:0-1904 GCA_031374645.1 Chitinophagales bacterium
ACAAGCGCACTGCCAAAGCCCTCGGAACACATCTTTCTGAGAACAGGCACTACAAAGAACTCTGCACTGCCGCAAAGCAGGACTGCCTTCGGCAGTGCGCTTGTTCCGTGAAACCAAAAAAAATGCCGTTCTTCGATTAAACGAAAGGAAGTAATAAAATAAAGAATTAATTGAAATTTTTTTAGACATAAGAAATGATGAAAGTTATATTTGTATTTATATCCATTACTTTATTTTCAGGTTGCAATTTCCCTTTTAATGCAACACCGTCTCTTGTCATCAATCAAGATGCTGTTGTTAGAGCTTCACCAAATAATAACGCTTATCAACTTTTTAGGTACAATAAAGATGAAAACACGGGTGCTTATTTTCGGGGAGTTTCAAGTAACAAAGACAAAATGGTAATTAATGGAAAAGAGTATAACGAGTATTGGTATCTGATAGAAGTACGTTTCAAACCTATTGGAATGAAGGGAACAGGCGAAGGAAAACAAGGTTGGGTTTATGGAGGTGATATAAAATTAACAGAAGATGTTATGAAGCCGTCTTTTTTATCAATTTCTACTAGCGATTTAGTAAAAAAAGACGTGTTTTGTACACTTTGTACTACCAGATATATAAATGGTGGTGAAGGCTTCACTCAAGATAATTGTGTAAAAGGAAATGGTATGATTCGATTTTATCCAAATAATAGATTTATTCGTGATGTAGCAAAAAAATCAACCATTGAATATTGGACAGGAACATACAGTATTGAAGATAGCACTTTAATTTTAGCATTTGAGCCCCAATCTGTATTAGTTTCTTATAACGAAAGCGGTATTGGAACACAGAGCAACAAAACAAATCGAACAAAATTGATAAAAAAATATGGTATTCATAATGCTCTTGAACGACCAATTTTTATAGCACTTCCCAATTACGAGGAAGAATATACGACTTGGCTAGAACCTTTTTCTGAATATCAAAGCAAACAGTTTGAAATCTTTGAAAAAAAGTTTAAAATAAATAATAATTGAGGGTAAATAGACAAACCGAGACAGATTTATAGATAAACGGATTATTAAAAGATATAATATGTTTTTTAACACCTATAATAACTATATTTTCATTGGTAAATTCAAATATAACAACTTTTTTTAATACGTTTATCTATAAAAGAACTTTAGGGAGATAATTGGCAAAAAGTGGTCAAAATTGGCAAAAATACTGAGGGGGTAAATAAACGAACCGAGACAGATTTAAAATAAAGTTTCGAGCGACAATTATTGAGATTTTAGCCGATAAACAACAAAATTTCATGCGATAATTGACAAAAAGTGGTAAAATCGGCAAAAATACTCAGGGGGTAAAACGGAATAACATTAAAAAAAGCCGTATATACTACGACAAAAGAATAAAAAAAAATGAAAAAACGCCTATTTATTCCATTGATTTATGTTGTAGTCACAAGTATAATCTTACTTGGAATTACTAATTTAGTTTCCAATTTACCATTAGAATTTAAGAGAGCCGCTTGGTATGATTTTGTTTTGGGTATTATTATATTCATACCAAGTACCTGTTTGTTTCATGCTTTATTTGTCATATTTTGTCCTACTACTGAAATATTCGGAATGGAAACTTTTTTTCGTAGAGAGGAATATTGGAGATTAAGAACTTTATTAGGTTGGCGATTTACAATTCCCGAATTTTTATTTCAACTACTTTGGCTTGTATGTATGAGTATATATATGTTTTATATAATCTCTAAAAATTAAGAGCGGAGGCGTAACGAAAGAAAGAAGGTCAAAATTTGCAGAAATGCTGAGGGGGTAAATAAACGAACCGAGACAGGTTTAGACAAGATTTCGAGCGATATTTGACGAAAAAGAGGTCAAAATTGATAAAAATACTGAGGGGGT
>JANMGN010000829.1:0-3321 GCA_031374645.1 Chitinophagales bacterium
GCAGTGCGCTTGTTCTTTGCAATGCCGTAGGCATTGCAAAGAACGGTGGCATCTACGAATGTGCCGCCCGTTTAGGCGGCATTTTCGTAGATGCATTGTTCTCTCCTTTTTTTAAGCCAATAATTACTAAACTATTGAATAACCGCATAGTCAATTTTGGAGGCTCTTTGGCGGCTGAGTTGCGCCTGCGGCAGCCGACAATGTGCCTTCAAAATTGGCGATGGTTGGATAAAGCACAATTTTTTTTCACTTTATTTAGGAAATCCTTTCATTCTTATTTTTAAACCTGATGTTTTTTCTTCAATTGGAATTATTATTTCCTCTTTAATTTCAATTGGTTTTACTTTTTCAACTACTTCTATTTTGGGTGGCGGTGGTAATATATCTCTTTCAGTTAATTCTAACAATGAACGAAAATTTATCGCAGCTTCGACTGGTACAGGTAGTTCTTTTATTGATGGAAGAGGGTATAATGTAATAGAAACCTTGTTTTTTTGATGTAGAAATTCTACGATTGACTTATTATAATTAGATACGTCTGCTACAATTTCTCTGATAATAGTATCTATTTCTTTATTCTCAAATACAACTTTTGCTGCTGTATCAGGAATTGATATAGATGAAGAACCAAATTTAACAATTTTAATCAAACTATCAGTAGAAGCGGCTTCTGTAATTTTTGTAAAGTAGCCACTATCTATCAACGCTATCAATTCTTTATTTTCTGATTTTCGTAAAATTGCTTCAATATTTGCTATTGTGCTATTCCTCAAATCTATTGAAGAATTTAGTAACTTCCTCAATTCCATTTCAAAGTTACCATAGCCACCAAAGCTACGATAACTTCTATAAATAACACTGTTTTCAAGTTTTGAAAGTGAGTGTTTTGCTCTAATTACATTATCTTGTATTTGAAAAAGTACCATATTTGAATTATTTAGTTTTTATAAAATCAGTAACTTTTGTTGCTGCTCTTTCTTTTTCTTGTTTCTCCCACTCGCTTAATACAGAATTAGCTACCTCACTTTGTACTCTTGCGATTTCTTCTAATATTTTTGAGTTTAGTTCAATTTCTAACTCCTTCTTCCTACTGTTGATTTCATCTGCTGTTTCAACTTCTGATTTTATTCTATTTTCTTCTAATGATTTTTTAATTTTTTTTGAAGCATCAAGATGATACACAAACTCAGTTTCTCCTGCTTCAATAGCTCTATCATAATCGCCTATTGGTGTCATTAATTTTGTAAGTGTAGGCAATATCTCAATTGCTATAAAAATAAGTCTAATCAGCCAAAGTAAAAATAATAAAGAACCATTATTAGGCTCATTTGCAGAGTGTGTTAGTGCTTCATATTGTCTTGTAAAACCATTCAATCCTTCAAGCTGATTTTTTTTCTTAGTTGCTGCTGTATCTGCTTTTTGACTGATATTTAAAATATCTTTTCCTAATGCTCTACTTGTACTGTCTGCTATTCGTTTATTATTATTTAAGTCCTTTTTCCATTTGTCACTAATCGTCTTAGCCGCCAAATAAAAGGCATTGCACTCTCTTTTTGCTGAATTATAATCTTCCCAAGCATTATCTCGTCGTCTTTTAGCTGGTTCGTAATCCGAATTTAAAAATTGTTTATCCTCATCTATAAACTTTTTAATCCCACTAAAATTGTCTAATGCCGTTTTGTATGTGTCATATTTATTATCAAGCGACGGCTTGCAATTATTATAACTCGTCATATTGGAAATAAACTCAGGGTCAGGACAACCTCCATTTAACAAACTATCAATTTGCTTTTTTTCAGCTTCAAACTCTTTTTTTGCTCCACTTTTCTGTTCTACACCACCAATAGTTTTGACAAAACCGCTTTCACTCAATATTTTATCCTTATCTTCTTTGTCAATTTGTAATTTGATATTATCTTTAAAAACAATGATTTCGAGTGGTATTGACATGAAAAAGCCAATCATTACTCCCACCAATGCTCTTGCTAAAAACGGTATTACATAATATTTTGCTTTCTCCCTAAATGGTAAAAGTTCGATTTCTTCCTTTTTTTTCAAAGAAACAACCATACTTCTATCTATCGCATAAATTAAGAAAGCCCAAAGTAATGCAAAACCAATACTTGCTGTAATATTCCCATTACTAAAAAAATATCCTGCGCTAAATCCTGCAATACTTGCAAAAACTGTTGTCATAAATAGAACAAAACCTATACTTGCATGGCGATTATAGTCGTTTTTACATTCTACCAATGTATGTATTTCTGACCCTGCAATTAGCCAAAAAATATGTTGTAAAGTTGAGTGTTGCTTCATTTTCTTTTTCTTAATTCCTTTTTTATTTTTTCTGTAATTTTATTGAGTTGGATTTCAGTATTTACAAATCGTTTAATCTCATTGAATACTGGGCTAATATCTATAACTTTATTTTTTATATCAATATTTTGTATCCTTAACGAAGAAAATTGATTAATAAACTCTTTATACCATTTCCCTTTTACTATTTTAGGGTTTTCTGTATTCGTTATTGGATTTTCAGATAACGAATAAGTTGGAATATTTAATTTCAAGTTTGGTACATTTGAAATATTTAATGAACTTATTGACGGTATAGGTAAAACGTCTATGGTTAATTCTTGTCTTACTTTTGTTAGTTCATTACTTGCTTCTATTATATAAGTAGTTTTTTCGCTTGGAAAAAGTTGAATACTTGTTTTTTTATCAATAAATCCAATACTTGGTATAATATTGATATTATCTGCATTTCGAACTTTCCAAGATAAAGTGACAGGCTTTGATTGTATTATAAAGTAGTTATCTGATACAAACTTCTCAATGATAACACTCTCTAAAACGGTAACTAAGACTTTACTTTCAGTTACTGCAATTTTATCTTTACTAAATGCCCTTAAAATGTATTCAGTCGTCTTACTTGGATTTATTTTTAGCTTATTTTTTCCTGTAACGTCAAACCACTCGAAACCCGTACTAATTTCAACTTTTTCAGCATCTTCAACAACCCAAGACAACTCACTTTCTTTGCCTAATAGTATGGTTTCAAAGTTTACTTTTAAGGTTTTTATTGTAGGTTTTGGAATAATGGTAATCTTAATCTCTTTACTGACGCTTCCCGTTTTGTTATACGCCAAGATTTTGACATTTGTTGAAGATTTAGGACTAATTTCAATTTCTCCAAAATCTAAATTATCAATTATCTCGCCTGTACTCAATTTTAAAGTTTCAGCATTTGTAACTTTCCATTTCAACTTAATTTTGCTTCCTTCTACAATTGTGTAATTGTCAGCTTCAAATAATTCAATC
>JANMGN010000841.1:0-1784 GCA_031374645.1 Chitinophagales bacterium
TCTATGGCATTGCTTTTTGTATCGTTCAAAATACCTGTATAAGAAGGCACATCTTTTTTCAAAATAACATTATATACACCTTTTTCAGCAGTAATATTAACAGTTGATTTACCGTAACCTTCTTTTGAAATTTCAGCTTCGCAAACAAAACTACTTGTTGTTTGTAAACTGTATTTTCCGTTAGCATCAGTTACAAAGGCTGCTTCTCCACATTTACTAAAATCAATTTGAGCATTTGCAATTGCCTGATTATCAGCATTTTTTACTGTAATTGTGATTTCGTTTGCATCTTTCCCTACGGTATAAATGTCTGTACCGCCTTTGCTTCCTTCCCGGTTTGAGGTCAAAAAACCAACATTTTCATTGGCTTTAAAAATGAAGCTGTAATCATCTGCACTTGTATTTACGGCACTTCCGAGATGATAAATTGTTTTCCATTCAGAGCCTGTTTTTTCAGCACGGAAAACATCGTAGCCACCAAAACCTTGATGAAAATCTGACGAAAAGAACAAATTTTGACCATCTAAAAACGGCGTAATTTCGTTACCAGAAGTGTTGATAGCGTCGCCAAGATTGATAGGGGAACTCCAACCATTGTCTGTTTTTTCAGATTTGTAAAGGTCAAAACCGCCTTGACCGCCAGGTCTATCTGAGGCGAAATAAAGGGTCGTTCCGTTTGCATTCAAACAAGCAAAACCTGTTGAAAAACCTACTTGATTTTGATTAAAAGGTTTTGCGTTTGTCCAGTCGCCAGTTTTATTCAAATCCGCTACTGTCAAGCTCAATTCTAAGCCATTTTGCTGCAATGCGCCCAAACCATTCATAATGTTATTGTGCGTAATTGCAACTGTTTTTTCATCGCCTGAAACAGCTATTGGTCCATCATTATAACTACTTTTCAAATCAGCTCTAAAAAAGCTATTGGTAGTTGGCTTTCCTTTTGCTAAATCACTGATAAACAACTGATTAGCTCCAACAGGCATCTTAGAAGTTTTGCGTTGCATATCCATTCTTCCTGACGAATATACGAGTTTTCCACCTATCAAAGATGCGCCAAATTCATCAAACTGACTATTGATAAGGCTCGCATTTTCTACTTTATAAAGCGATGGAAGTGCTGCATTTTCAGTAGCAAAATCGCAGCTTTCTGCAAAATGTTGCCCTTCGACTGCATTCGTTTTGCTGTAATTAGCAAACCACTTTTTAGCTTCTGCATAATTACCATTGCGCATCAGTATTTTACCGTATTTTAGCGAAGCCGTAGGGTCAGCTTTGGTCATATTAGCTGCTTTTGCAAGCAAATTTTCAACCTCTTTGTTATTGCCCAAACGTGCATTTGCCTCAGCTAATTTAATCAAAATAGTGGAGCTATTTGGTGCTACTTTTAGTGCTTTTCCGAAAGTTTGGATAGCCGCAGGAAAATTATTGAGTTCCATTTGCTTGTCGCCTTTTTCGATCAACTCATTTTGAGCATCAGTAGAAAAAAAAGCAAAAAGTGTAAGTAAAAAAACGAAAATTTTTCTCATTGTAAATTGTTAATATGCGTAATCGGTTTGGAGTAGCTCTATTAAATCTTCCTGCCCCATCCCGACCTTCGCCAAAAGGGAAGGAGAAAAGAAGAAGTCTTTAATGCGCTGAAAATAAATGAATTATACAATATAAAAATAACTACTATTTACAGGGAGCTATTTCACTCTGCTTGAGTATTTCACTAAATTTTTATTATTTCAAAAAATAAACACAATTTATTACTTTTTTTGGATAAAACGTAATTTTTTATAAAA